>JAZQTE010000170.1:0-1088 GCA_045630505.1 Acutalibacteraceae bacterium
CCGTGCGTCCTGTGCTGCCGGGGCTGCCGTATTCCCCGCCGCCCACCGATCCCGACCGCTTCGACGCCTTGCTATGCGATGCGAAGCAGCTATTGGCGCTGGCAGCGGACAGCGTCGCTATCGATAAAGCACTGCAAAGCCGCGTGCAAGGCTTTTCTCCGCTCATCTGCCGCGAGATCGCGCATTTGGCAGGGGAGGATGGCAAGCACCTTGCGGCCGCACTGGAAAAGGTGCGTTCCGCTTTGCAGGAAGGCGGCCGCCGCGTGCCGTATCTGATTTACCGATCGGATGGCACGCCGCTGGAATTCAGTTTTCTGCCTATCACGCAATACGGGCTGGATGCCGTGGGGCGCGAGGCCGAATCGTTTTCGGCTCTGCTCACGGATTACTACGCCGAAAAGGACACCGCCGAGCGCCTTCGTCGCTACGCACACGATATCACTCGCACCCTTGCAAATGCTACCGAGCGCATTGCTCGCAAGCTTGAAAACCAACGGCGTGAGCTGGCCGCGTCGATCGACCGCGACCGCAAGCGCTTGTACGCCGATTTGATCAACGCCAATCTCCACGCCATTCCCAAGGGCGCGGAATCGGTGGAGCTTATCAACTATTACGATGAACAGTGCGCGATGATTACCGTGCCGTTAGATCCGTCACTGTCGGCGGCGCGCAACGCACAGAAATATTATAAGGAATACCGCAAAGCCAAAACCGCCGAGGAGATCTTAAAACAGCAGATCGCCTTGGGCGAAGAAGAATTGCGGTACTTGGAATCGGTGACAGATGCGTTGTCCCGCGCCACGGGAACGCGCGAACTGGAAGAATTGCGTGCGGAGCTTGAGCAAAGCGGGTATTTGCGTGCCCGTAAAGAAAAACGCCGCACGGCGCAACCCACCAAGCCGCTCACGTTTATATCCGATGACGGGTTCACCATTTTAGTGGGGCGCAACAACGTGCAGAACGACCGCCTTACCACTCGTCTTGCCAAGGGGAGCGATTGGTGGTTCCACGTAAAAAGCTTTGCGGGTTCTCACACGGTGGTACTCACCGAAGGCGTTGAGCCTCCCGAAAGCACGTTAATGCAAGCG
>JAZQTE010000171.1:0-11856 GCA_045630505.1 Acutalibacteraceae bacterium
GGAAAACTGTTATGTTTATGGTGTAGTCTACGGATTCTTTGGGGAAGAACCTAATTTAGCAGTACGAATGGATATTACCTCATATAACGATTTGGCATATTCGATTTCTATTGATGGTAAGGAATATGTTTTGCCCGCAGAGTGGCTTCAAAAATTAGAAAACAAGTGATTTGAAATAGATTTCTATACTCTTGCACCACCTTGCCTCAAAAGGGGGGCATTTGTATTAAAATTAGGGTTCGTCTTCAAACAATAAAGCACCCAAACGGGTGCTTTTATTGTTTTGTAGAAAATCGGTTCGAATATTGAAAGCGAAAAATATTTGTGCTATGATAAATTTAAAGGTGGTGTTTATCTTGGATTCAAAGCTGAAATATCCCGTCTTGCTTGTTCACGGAATGGGTTTTCGCGATAACAAGCGCATAGGCTATTGGGGGAGAATTCCTCGGGCTCTGGAAGAAATGGGGTGCACCGTGTATTTCGGACAGCAAGACAGCAACGGCGATATCCAAAGCAACGGCCGTCACTTAGCCGAAAGAATACACCGCATTCTCGACGAAACGGGTGCTGAAAAAGTGAATATTATTGCTCATTCGAAGGGTGGGCTTGATAGCCGTTATGCGATTTCCGCACTCGGTATGGGCGATAAGGTGGCTTCGCTTACCACGATTTCTACACCGCACCACGGTTCGAAAACGCTTGACCGATTATTAAAGTTTCCGCAGGGGCTTATTAAATTAGGCTGCTTTTTCGTGGATTGTTGGTTTCGCTTGCTGGGTGATAAAAACCCTAATACATATAAAGTGTTGTTCTCTTTTACCACGGATTCTGCAGCTAAGTTCAACGCAGAAACGCCAAATCACGATAACGTATTCTACCAAAGCTATGCGTTTGTGATGAAAAAGCCAACCTCCGATCTGCTGATGTGGCTCCCCAATTTAGTGGTAAACCATTTTGAGGGAGAAAATGATGGTTTGTTGCCGCCTTCCGCTGTGCAATGGGGAGAGTTTCGAGGCGTTTTTTATGGCACAAACAACCGAGGGGTTTCTCATTTCGATGAAATCGATCTGCGGCGAAAACCGCTTTTTAAGTCCAAAGGGAGCGGCGTGTCGGATATCGTGGACGTATACAAAGAGATCATACGTGATTTAACAGAAAAAGGTGTTTAATATGGCGGTAGCAAGAGATAAGTTTTGGCTGTTCGGTGTGCGCGCACACCAAGATGATATTTGGCTCGGATCGCGCCATAAACCCAATGCGGGCCGCAAATTTTCCTATTCACGCATTACACCTGCCGAGGGCGCGTTTATGTTAGATATTCCGAACCTTATTATGGTGACGTGTGACGGAGAACCAGCCAACTTTTCCCAAGAGGCCTACGGATATGCCGAAAGTTTCTGCCGTTTAGAACGCGTACAATGGTCGTGTACGGGTTCAGAAGGGTTTCGCAGCGGCAACGAAGAAGAATTCGTGTGTGCGTTAGCAGAGGAATATCCCAATATCTGCGGTGCCTATTTAGACGATTTTATGGGTGATCCTGCTATTAAAAACGCCGCCACACCCGAGAAAAAAAGCGCTATTGCCAAAGCACGCTTGGAGGCAATTGCCGAGAAACTGCAAAAAGCTTCTCGACCGTTAGAGTTGCACATGGTATATTACACTCGCGATTTGGGCTTGGACCCTCGCACGTTCGATAAGGTAACGATGCTTTCTCTTTGGACGTGGCACAGTGCGGATCTGGTAAATTTACAAGCAAATTTCGAGCGTATGGAACAGCAATTCCCCGATAAGAAAAAGATGATCGGTGTTTATTTGTTTGACTTTACAGCGGGACACCCCGTGTCAAAAGAGTTGATGATACACCAGTGTGATTTTGCATTACAAATGCTCAAAGAGGGAAGGGCAGACGGTATTATTTTCGAGGCAAACTCCCTAATGGGTATGCGAATGGAAAGCGAGCTTTGGCTTCGCGATTGGATCGAAACACACAAAAACATTCCGATTCCCGACTGAACGCAACCACCGCGTGAACTTATAATCAATGCATTATAAGAGGTATAAAGAATTTTTAATTTTACAGATTTCGACGAAACCAGTATAATAGTAACAGTTGAATCTAACACGAAGGAGATAGCATCATGAAAAAATGGGAAAAAATTTTAGCAATCGTGGTGGCTGTTTGTCTGGTAATCGGCGCCGTAGTGGGTGTACTTTACTTTAGAGGATCTCCTGTTTCCAATCACCTTATTTTGAATGCCGACGGCAGCTACGGTGGATCACTCGACGTGGAGTTATACGGCGAAGGTGCTCCCAAAAACGGTGAATATAACGTAAAGCGCTCTGCTTATTACACGGTAAACAGCGATTATTACAATATGACCTCCACGGAGGAACGTGTGGTGGTTCCGCAATTTGCATCTTATCAACAAACGATGCAGGACAGCAGCGGCTTGGCGTGCTTGCTGATGGTGTTGAATTACGCGGGACAAGACGTGCAGAACACCTATACGGAAGAAGCTCTCGTAAAACGGTACGAACAAGTCAACGGTACCACTGTGTACGGCAACGGCACCACCGCGCAGGGTATTATCGATCTGGTAAAAGACTTAAATCTCGGTTACACGGCTACAAACGTCGGATATAAAATAGGAAGTTCCTCCTCTACGGATCAGATGAAAGAGATGTTTACGAGCTGTATCAAAGACGGTAAATTCGTTCTCGTTCGTTATCAATCTCCGGTGGGCTACGGCTGGAAAGTCGTTATCGGTTACGACGATCTCGGCAACGTAAAAAACAACGTAACTGAGGAAGAATTGGATTCTTTTGGCGACGACGTTGTTATCTTCGCCGAGCCCTACGATGCAGCCGACCATTTACAAGACGGTTATGCCACCGAACGCGCCAAGGACTTTATCGTGTGGTGGCGCAATATGGAGGTCGACGGCACACTGAAAGAACGCTACAGTTACGTGGTAATCGATCCCAACATCGATGTGAATATCGAATATCAGCCGGTGGATGAAACCGTAAAGCAAAAGCTGTACGATATTCATTTGCCGCTCAATCCCGACGGCACGTACGGCGGAACTCGTGACGCTTCCCAATACGGCACGATCACCTCGGGGCGCGGCTGGTGGAATCATACCGACTCCAACTATTACAAAATCAACGATTTTTATAATATGGGAAGCAAGGGTACGCGTACATTGCTGAAAAACTATACCGTTTTGCAGCAAACGATGCATTCCTCTTGCGGCATCTGCGCCGTGGGTTCGGTATTGAAATATTATGGCTCGGAGGAATCGTATTACGATTTGGAGTTGTCGTATTTGAATAAGTACGAATCCACCACCTACGATCACGTAAACGGTTCCGGCAGCACGGTTATCAACCACCATCTCACGCTGCAGGAAATGGGCTATAAGACGGAGTACAGTTCCACGGTGAAGGGCTATATGCCGCCGTACGACACGTTTGAAAAATATACACAATTCATTCGTACCAATCTGGAAAACGGTAAGCCGATCGTGGTTTCCACCAATTTGGGCAGCGGTCACTATTTAACGGTTATCGGTTTTGATGATATGGGCACCGATTTTATCTATGACGACGTTGTCATCACCGCCGATTCCTGCGACTACTGGGACGGCTACCAAGACGGCTACAACGTTTTCTCAGCCTATAAATTCTTCACGCAGCACACAAATTCTCGCTTCAACAAGCTGCAATCGTATATCGTTTTCGATCCCAAGGACTAAAGCTTATGGACATCTTGGTAACGTTATTTAAAAACTTCTTCACGCACAAGGATTTCCTTCCGCCACCCGAAAAGTGGGCAGGAACATTGTTTACGCCGTTGCATTTCTTATGGTCTGCTATTGTTCTTGCAGCGGTGATCGCACTTGCTTTGTGGGTTTCTCGTAAATCAGAAACAACCATACGCCGCGTCTTTTTTGTGTTGTGGGTTGTGCTGGTGGTTTTTGAAATTGCGAAGATCGTGTGGGAAACCTACGCAGGGGAGTGCGTTCGGTTTGAATGGGGCGGTATTCTACCGCTATACCCTTGCAGCATCTTTATGTACGCTATGCCGCTTGCTATCTTTGGCAATCAAACGGTGCGGTATATGGGCTGTGGCTATGTGTGCTCACTGGGTTTGCTCGGCGGCGCTATCAATTTCTTGTATCCCGCCAATGTTCTGGGACGCTATTCCTGCTTATCATTTGCCGGCTTTCACACACTGTTTTATCACGGCGCCATTGTATTTTGCGCCATCGTGATGCTGCGTTCGGGATATCATTCCTACAAAACCGTTACCAAAGCACATCAGCTGCTGTTACCGGCGGTACCGGCACTTGCCGTATCGGTGGTTGCCAATTTGGTGAATTTCTCGCACATCGATTCAGATTATATGTTTTTTAAACTGGAATCCTTTTTCTTTGCACCACTCGGCGCCGCCACGGCAGATTGGGTATCGGTAATACTGGTGTATTTCATATATTTGCTCATTCACGCCTTGCCGTATTTACCGTTCTATTTCAAAAACAAGAAGCGAAGATAGAAAAACGCACCTCGCAGTTTTGCGAGGTGCGTTTTTTGTGCAAAACAATCAAAATTATACCGTCAATCGTTGTTTTTACCTATTGCTTTTCATCTTAAATATGCTATAATTTACTGTAAGTAGGTTTACTTACGGAAGAGGGACAAAACAATGGATAAGCGTGCGCAATTTTTCATCGACGACGTTATCTGGGTTTTCCGTGATTTAGCGAGAAAACGCCCGGCGTCTATATATGACAACGCCTTCATGGCTATGCTCAAAGAAGCTCACGATCGCTTTGGTTTAAAGGTGCAATTAAACTTATTTTACCGCACGTCTTTTTGGTACGGCATCGATGAATTCACTCTTTCGGAAATGCCTGATTGTTACAAGGAGGAATTCGAAGCAGCCAATTGGTTAAAATTCGGTTTCCACTCGTTGGAGGAATTTCCCGACTATCCGTTTGTAAACGCCGATTACGAAACGGTCGATACCGTTTTCAAGAAACTGAAGGGCGAGGTTATCCGCTTTGCGGGTGAGCAGTCATGGGCCAATAGTGTGGTCCCGCATTGGGCGCCTATCAGTAAAGAAGGTATTTTGGCACTGCGCGATAACGGCATCAAAGTGACGTATACCACTCGCGGCGTCCGAAAAGAATGGAACGGAGATATGGAGTCGTTGCCGTATGGCCACGCTATGCGGCTGTTACAAAACAGAAAGTCCGAAACCGGGGTGTTCACGTGTGCTTGGCGCGATAAATCCATTGCGGATTCTATTTGCGGTTATAACCACGTTTCCGAAGATGTATATAATGCTGCAATGGGGAAGTGGGCAGCCATTCTCGATGAAGAAACCGGTATGCTCTATACCGTTTCGGTTTCAACAACATTAAATTTAACGCCGCTTGCCGAGCTTAAAGAAAAAATCAGCCGCAATATTGGCGATGAATACATCAGTATTGCTACTCACGAGCAGTATTTCTATCCCGATTATTTTGCCTATCAGCCCGATTACGCCGATAAGCTGTTCTTGATGAGTGAACTGTTACAGCAAAACGGCTACCGTTTTGTATTTGCGGAGGAATTAGCGGATTAATATGCACAAAATGAGTAAGGAAATAAAAGCAAGCTGGTGCCTGTTTATCATTTCTTGGGCAGTGTACGCCGTTATCAGTATGACAAAAGGTGCTTTTTCGGCAAGTATTGCCTCTATTATACAAGAAGGCTTGTTTAACAAGGCGGATGCAGGTTTGGTCAACGCCGGCTTTTACTTGTTATATGGCGGCGCCCAACTGGTGTTTTTTAAAGTTCTGGATAAAATTTCTCCTATCAAGCTGATTACTTTGACACTGCTTGGCACCATCATTTCACTTGTTGGTATGGCGTTGTCTAACAGTTTTCTCTCCATGTTAATTCTGTGGAGCTTTTGCGGATTGATACAATTTGCCGTATGGCCTGCCGTGTTACGCCTTATATCGGAGTATTTGCTGCCCGAACACGAAGGTTTTGCGCGGATTGCGATTGCGTTTTCGTATTGTGTAGGCAGTTTAACCAACTATCTGTTGGCCGCCTTGGTGTTGCGTTCTTTCCGCTGGACAGCTCTGTTTTGGACGTTTTCCGTTATTGTTCTCGTTTTCTTATTGACGTGGATAATCGTCACACAAAAAGCGGCACCTCTATTGCGTTCTGCGAATAAAAACCGCGTTGAGAGTATTAATACACCCCAAATCGGCGAACAAAGCCAATCAAACGGTGGCGTGTTTGGCGTGATGGTTTCCAGCGGCTTAATCTTTATGTTAGTTACAGCTTTCTCGCGTGCAACGTTGGATTCCGGCTTAAAATCGTGGGTTCCCACCATGATTGTGGAAAACTATCGCGACAGTGTTTCTATCAGTTTTGCTAATGTACTGACTACCATCTTGATTTGTGTAAACTTAACCGGTGCCTTTATCGCTACGGTTGTGTACCCTCGCCGCGTGAAAAGCGCTATGTGGGCATTAGCGCTTTGCTTTGTGTCGGCATTGCCGTTTATCATAACGTTACTGTGGATTGGCAAAATTTCCGTGGCGTTGGTAGTGTTTGCACTAACGGTAATCACCACCATTATGTACGCAGGTCATCAGTTGCAAAACGTTATTATTCCTTCGCGTTTTTCCGTTCTCGGGAAGCAGGGAAGCGTTTCCGCTGTTGTTAACGCATTTGCCTCCTTTGGTGTTGTAGCCGCCAACTTTGGTTTCGGCTACTTGGCGGAGCATTACGGCTGGAGAACGACCACCATGTCGTGGATCGTTATTGCGGTTGTAGCATTTTCGTTCACCGCGCTTGCCGCCCCGCGTTGGAAACGATTTTTTGCAGAAAGAGGGGAGAAGCCGTGAAAAACATTCACTTGCTTGGAAAAAAAGTGTTATACGATGAATCACCGATTCTGTTTTCCTATCAACCGGGTGACGATTGGGAACAGTTTTGGGTTCCGAAATCGGGGCACTGGTCGTGCGAAAACGGATATCTGATCGGTGACGAACCGGGGAATTTCGGCGGTATCTTGTTCAGCCGCGAACGCTTTGAGGAAGATGTGATGTTTTCCTTCACTATCGGCGCGGTATTACCCGCCACCCGCGATTTAAACGCGGTCTTTTGTGCAAACTGGGATGAAACCACCGATTACTTGGGAGATTCCTACGTTTGCGGTTTAAACGGTTGGTACGAGCATAAAAGCGGTATTGAACGCAATATCGGCTACGGTTCCAACCTCTACGCGACGACAGCAGCGTATCAGTACACCCCCGGCACCGAAGTGCGGATGACGGCGGGCTCCATCGGTGGCCACACCTTTATGGTAGTGGACGATGTTCTGATTTCGGAGCTGATCGATCCGCAGCCTATCACAGGCGGTCATGTCGGATTTTCGGCCTATTGTACGAAGCTGAAAATCAAGGACATTGAAATACGCAAGATAATATGGAGTGAATTCCCGCAGGAATACACCCCTGAATTTTAAGGAGATGACGAGTATGAAACAAACAACCGATTTCCGGTACAACACCGGCGCAACCAAAGTCCCGTGGGCTGCCGTTGGCGAAAACTACAACGTTCACGACTTGATGGAGATCATCCGCTTCCTGATGCAAGGTCAGGGCAAAGAGTATGATGATGCCATTGCTGCCGTTTGGGAGCATGTAAAGAAGCTGGATGCCGTAGCAACGCCTCCCGGTAAGCTTTCGCTCGCCGGTCAGGTAGAAGCTGCCGAAGCTGCTTGCAACGAATATCTCGGCACCACCACGTCTACTTTCGTCACCAACGCCACCTCCGGTTTCGAAATTGCCTACAAATATGCCAACCTGAAGGCAGGCGATGAAGTTATCGTTCCCGCAATCACCTTCGTGGCTACCATGGCCTATCCTTTGGCTATCGGCTGCAAGCTGGTCTTTGCCGACGTTGATCCCAAAACCATCAATATGGATCCGGCCGACGTTGCCCGCAAGATCACCGATAAGACCAAGATGATCGTTCCTGTGCACATCGGCGGTTATCCCGTGGATATGGATCCCATTATGGAACTCGCCAAAAAGCACGATATTCTGGTTTTGGAAGATGCTGCTCACGCTTTCGGCGCTATGTATAAAGGCCGTAAGGTTGGTACCATCGGTGATTTCGCTGCGTTCAGTATGCACGAAGTAAAGAACATCACTTCGTTCGGCGAAGGCGGTATCGTAACCACCACCATTCCGAACTTTGGTCCCGAAATGAAGCGTGCTCGCTTCCTCGGCTTGGATTTCTCTTGCCCCATCAAGGATTGGCTGTACAACATCACGCCCATTCAGGGTAAAGAAAAGCCGTTCGTGGCCGGCAACTATTCCACCACGGAAATTCAAGGCTTGGGCCTCAAGCTGCAGGTTGCCAGAAACGAAGAGATCATCGAGATCCGTCGTAAGGCTGCCAAATATTTGAGTGACCGTTTTGCCGCTAACGATGCCATCATCCCGCAGGATATCGGCAACGACGAAATTAAGCCCACCTTCCACCTGTACCTGCTGCAGATCGATCCTGCCAAGGCCGGCGGCGACATTCAGGTTCTCAAGAAAAAGCTGGAAGAAAAGGGTGTTACCCAAATTGCTCACTTCGGCCCGCTTTATCGCTTCAAGGTTGTGCAGGATATGGGCTACGATTCCGATGAGATCGCCAAGACCTGCCCCGTTTGCGAAGAAGTATTCTACAAGAGATTTACCCACCTGCCGCTGTACGGCCTGAGCGACGAACAGCTCGAGTATATGGCAGATGCCGTTTTGGAATCGGTTGCCGAAATGCAAGCCGGCAAGTAAGGAGAGCATACAATGGCTTTTTATATGAATTCCATGACCGTGCGCGATATGAAGCAGGCTATGGAACAAACCAAAACGGTGATTATCCCCGTGGGTGTTGTGGAACAACACGGCTATCATCTGCCGCTGTCTACCGATATTCTCAACGCGGTAAGACCGCTTGAACTCGCCGGCGACAGATTGAACGCCGTAATCGCGCCGTCTGTTAACTACTGTTTTTCCGGCGGTGAATTGCTCGGAACCGTTAATGTCAGCCCGAATGCGTTTGGGCTGTACATTTCCGAGATCTGCTCGGAGTTTATTCGTATGGGCTTCGAAAACGTTGTTTTGTTTTTGGGGCACGCAGGTACGGATAATCACAACGCTCTGAAAAACAGCTTGCAGATGTTGCTTCGCCGTAACCACGATTTGGCGGAAAAAGTCACGATCTCAATGGTTGAGGTTTGGCGTCTTTCTCCCACGTGGCTCAGTGGCTTCACGCTGGAACCCGAACACGATTTCCATGCCGGTATGATGGAAACGGCTATTACGATGTATTGGGCACCCGAACTGGTTCGCGACGAAATCGTGATGGACGAGGAATACTTCGCCCGTATGATGCGTACCGACCAAGACTGGTTTGAAAAGAGAACCAAGCCGATCGATAGCCCGTTCGTAGTGGAAACCGTTGGTCAGCGCGACGAGATCGAGGTTGGTGTTATGGGGTTACCCGAACTCGCTACCAAAGAACTCGGTGAAACGATCTGCAACGAGATCATTGATAATCTCGTGCAATTCATTGATACACTCGAAGAGCATCGAAAAGCCAAATGATAGGAGAACGCTTATGAAAATCAAATGGGGCGTTATTGGTTGCGGCGGCATCGCCGACAGACGCACGCTACCCGGTATGATGGATGCAGAAAACGCTGAACTGATTGCCGTGATGGACGTTAACAAAACCTTCGCAGAAAACTGCAAGGAGAAATACGGTGCGAAATACGCCTTCGATAACATCGAAGAGCTGTTGGCACTGGATGAAATTCAAGCCGTATACATTGCTTCTCCCGTGTTCTGTCACAAGGAACAGGCAATGGCTGCCGCTAAGGCGAAAAAGGATATTCTCATCGAGAAGCCCGTTGGCCTGACGGTGGAAGAAGCCGAAGAGATTGCTGCTTTCTGCGAAGCGGAAGGCGTGAAGCTTGGTGTCGGCTTTATGATGCGTTTCCACGCATACCATCAAAAGATGAAAGAGATCGTGCAATCCGGCAAGATTGGCGAAATCGTATCCTGCCGCGCACAGCTCACTTGCTGGTATCCCGAAATGGAAAATTGCTGGCGTCAAGACATTAAACTGTCCGGCGGCGGCGCAATGATGGATATGGGCGTGCACTGCGTAGACCTTATTCGTTACATTACAGGCAAGGAAGTTGTTGAGGTTGCCGGTCTTGCCGGTAATCAAGTTTTCAACTACAGCGTGGAGGATGCCGGTGCGGTTATCTTTAAGCTGGAAAACGGCGCCATCGGTTATGTGGATGCCAACTTCAACATTCCCGACGCAGCAGCAAAATGCAAAATCGAATTCTATGGCACTAAGGGCAGCATCTTTGCACAAGGCACCATCTCTCAAGTGGAAGGTGGCGAAATCGAGGTACTGTGTGCCGACGATGCAGCAGGCTATGATGCCAGCCAAAATCGCAACGACGTAGCACCGATGCAAGTCGAAGTGGTGTTCGGTAATATGTACACCAAGGAGATCGAAAGCTTCGGCCGCGCCGTGGCAGGCGAAGGGGAAGTGGCTATCACCGCGCTGGACGGTATCCGTTCGCAAAAGGTGATTGAAGCAGCCTACGCCAGCAACAAAGAAAAAATTTATAAAACGTTCTAATATGAACAGAAAAAACGGCGGTTCAACGAACCGCCGTTTTGTTGTCTTTTTTATTTTACCAAATCACAAACACCGTTTAAAATGTATTTGGGACGATAGGGGAAATTGTCGATATCTTTCATTGCCGTCACGCCCGAAAGCACCAAAACAGTATCCACATTGGACTCGATACCCGCAATGATATCGGTATCCATACGATCACCGATAAAGGCAATTTCTTCACTGTGACAGCCAATCATCTTTAACCCGTGGCGAAGCATCAACGGGTTGGGTTTGCCCACGAAATACGCTTTTTTATTGGTAGCGATCTCAATAGGCGCAATCAAAGAACCGGTAGCAGGCATTACGCCGCGTTCGGTAGGCCCCGTGACATCGGGATTGGTACCGATAAGCTTGGCGCCCTTGTTTACAAGCTCAATGGCTTTTTCGATCTTTTCGAAGCTGTATGTACGGGTTTCACCAACGACCACATAGTCAGGGTTTACATCGTTCATATAAATACGCTTGTCGTAGAGCGCCTTGGCCAAAGCAGCTTCGCCAATGACGAACGCCGTACAACCGGGACGCTGACTGTGCAAAAATTCCGCCGTTGCCATGGCGCTGGTATAAAAATGATCTGCCGATACCTCAAGCCCCATGCGCCCAAGCTTCATGCTCAGCTCGTGAGGCGTCTTTTCGGGGCTGTTCGTTAAAAACACAAAACGCTTGTTATTGTCGATCAACCAGTTAATAAAATCTGCAACACCGTCTAAAATTTGATTGCCGTGGTAGATAACGCCGTCCATATCGCAGATGAAACCGGCTTTGCTTAAAATGGCCTCTTTCATTTTTTCACGCTCCTATACTGAAGGTATTGTACATAATTTCATTCATAAAGTCAACCGTTTGAATGTATATTGACTTTTTTTGTTGCTTCGTGTACTATGGTTTTGCAAAGGAGTGATGGCAAATGTCAGTTCAAGTTTTTGATATGTGGGATAAAATCCCCGGTTCCTATGCCGAAAAGCCGATAATCACGTATTATCCGCCTCAAAGCCCGCGTTCTGATGCCGCCGTTGTCATTTTCCCCGGTGGCGGATATGCCGGTCGCGCTCCACACGAAGGAAAAAGCTATGCCGAATTTTTGGCCGATAA
>JAZQTE010000172.1:0-1064 GCA_045630505.1 Acutalibacteraceae bacterium
GCCATTATTGCGGCCATATGCAGCCGATGACGGTGCGTTGTCCCGATTGCGGTTCCGAGCATATTCGCTATTCGGGTGTTGGTACACAACGAGTGGAGGAAGAATTAAAACAGCTGTTTCCCGATATCTCGGTGCTGCGTATGGATACCGACACCACGATGTCGCGGTTTGCCTACGAAGAACGGTTTAAGGAATTTGCCGAAGGGAAATACACCGTGATGATCGGCACGCAAATGGTGGCGAAGGGCTTGGATTTTCCAAACGTCACGTTAGTCGGTGTGCTGTCTGCCGATCAGTCGCTCTATGCAGGTGATTATCGGGCATACGAGAATACGTTTTCGCTACTCACACAAGTGATCGGGCGTGCAGGCCGCCGCGACACGGCAGGAAAGGCCATCATTCAAACCACCGTGCCCGACCATTATGTGATCGGTCAAGCGTCGGTGCAGGATTTTAATGCTTTCTTCGACGTGGAAATTGCTATGCGAAAGCAGATGAAATATCCGCCGTTTACGGAGCTTTGCGTGTTCGCTCTGTCGGGTGTTCGTGAAGCGGCCGTAAAAGAAGCGGCAGGGCGTCTTTTGCTGTTACTGCAGCAAACGGTTGCCAAGCCTGCGTATCAAGGCTTGCCGATGATCGTGCTCGATCCCACGCCGGCAGCGGTTTCGCGTGTGTCGGGGAAATATCGTTATAAGTTGTTGGTAAAGCTGGGTGGTACGGCGTTGTCGCGTCAATTGGTTGGTGAGGTGCTCGCCGCCTTTGCGGCCGATAACGAAAATAGGGAGGTGTCGGTGTATGCCGACCGTAATCCCGCCACCATTTTATAAAGGAGAAGATATTATGGCAATTCGCAATATTTTGAAGGACGACGATCCGACTTTGCGCAAGGTGTGTCGCCCCGTAACGGAGTTTAACGAGCGCTTATGGCAGCTGCTCGACGATATGGCCGAAACGATGCACAAGGCCCCCGGTGTGGGCTTGGCAGGGCCGCAGGTAGGCGTTTTGCGCCGCGTGGTGGTAATGGACGTGGGCGATGGTGTGATCGAAGCCATCAATCCGGAGAT
>JAZQTE010000173.1:0-2684 GCA_045630505.1 Acutalibacteraceae bacterium
ATAATGCCTTGTGCGTATTGCTCAAGCTCGGCTTCGGTGAGAGGTACCAGCGAGTTCATTTGCGGATCCATCACACCGCCGAGCGGCAGGTTTACAAGCAGCATACCGAATGCGATCGGCAAAAGCAGCAGCGGCTCGTATTGCTTCTTAACAGCTAAATAGATCAAAAAGCAGGCGATGCCGATCATAATTAAGTTTTTCCAGCCGCCGTTCTCAAAGTTGAACAGCTGCTTAAAACCGGATTGTTCCCAAATATCAACAATGGCTTCCCATAAACTCATAGCAGTGGCCTCCTCTTAAAACGGGCGCGTATTCTCGGCGATACCGGCGGCACTCCACACGGGACGGGCGCCTTGCGAACGGGCGGCGCTGATACGGCGCACGGCGAACTTTGTGTTGCCGTCGGACATAGCAGCCACGGCAGCAGCAATTACGGCAACCACTTCCTCGGGAATGCCGTCTTCCACCACGGGGGCAGCGGCAGGAGCTGCAGCAGGAACCGCAGGCGCGGCTTTGGGAGCGCTGCTCGCATTACCGGAGTTGCCGGCAGCGGCCACCTTGCCAAACAGCCAGAACACGAAGGTGAGCAACAACAACGTGGCGAAGACCACTACGATACCGATCAGCACCGTCATGCCGGCGTTGCTTAATAAATTTTCGGTTTGCAGCAATAGAGCAGACATTACAAGACCTCATTTCTTTATCACACGGGAACCATTCTTTCCCATATTAATCAATTAGTTATAGTATACCGCAAGCGGGGGCGTTTTGCAATCTTTTTCCAAAAAAATCGGCAGATTTTTGGACGAAAAAATTGAAAAATTGAAAGCGGTCTGTTATAATAATAGCAAAGAGGCGATAGTATGAAATATATAGTATTATTATGTGACGGTATGGCCGATCTTCCTTGCGAAAGCTTGCAAGGAAAAACGCCTATGGAGGCAGCGCACAAGCCGTGTATGGATTCGTTAGCCGCTGCGGCAGAGCTTGGGATCGCATACACGGTTCCCGAAGGGCTGGCACCGGGCAGCGACGTGGCGAATTTGTCGGTGCTGGGCTACCGTCCGCAGGAATGTTACACGGGGCGTTCTCCGTTGGAGGCGGCCAATATCGGTATCGATCTCACGGATGATGACGTGGCGATCCGTTGCAATTTGGTTACGCTGTCTGAGGAAGAATGCTACGAAGAAAAAACGATGGTAGATTATTGCGCAGGCGATATTCACACGGCGCAGGCCGACGAACTGATTACCGCCGTGCAAGCGGCGCTTGGCGGCGGCGAATTTGATTTTTACACGGGAACGGCTTACCGTCATTGTTTGGTGTGGCACGGAGGAAAAACGGCCATTGGTACGCTCACACCGCCACACGACATTTCGGGACGGTGTGTGGGGGAATATTTGCCGTCGCATCCTGATGCGGCACCGCTGCTGGAGCTGATGAAAAAGAGTGAAGCGATTTTGAAAGCGCATCCCGTAAATGAGAAACGCCGTGCGGCAGGGCTTAATCCTGCTACGTCGGTGTGGCTTTGGGGGCACGGCAAGCGTCCGCAATTGCAGAACTTTACCGAACGCTACGGCGTGAAGGGCGCTATGGTGTCGGCGGTAGACCTTCTTAAGGGTATCGCTCGGCTCGGCGGTATGCGGTTGTGTGAGGTAGAGGGTGCCACGGGGTATCTGGATACCAATTTCGTCGGCAAGCGTGAGGCGGCCATTGAAGCATTGCGCAACGGTTGCGATATGGTGTATATTCATTTGGAAGCACCCGATGAATGCGGCCATCGCGGCGAAATCGAAAACAAGGTGAAGGCCATTGAAGAGATCGACCGTCAGGTGCTGGCACCGCTGATGGAGACAATGAAGGAGATCGACGACGTATCGCTTCTCATTATGCCCGATCATCCCACGCCGCTTTCCATTAAAACGCATTCCTCGGCACCTGTGCCGTATTTGCTGTATCGCAGTACGGGCGTGGCGAAGGCCTCGGGAGCGGAAACATTTACCGAAGCCACGGCAGCTGCAACGGGTGTGGTGGCAGCCGAAGCCTCCTCGCTGATGGGAACGCTGTTATCGGTGAAATAAAACGCATAAAAAAACGCCTCGGTGTTATTCACACCGAGGCTGTTTTTATGCCTTATTTGAACTTTTTGCGAGCAACGTAGGTGGTGTGCAGGCAATGATGAGCCTTGTGACCGCCAACGCCGTCTACAAAGTATTCCTCGTACAGCTTCTTCACAACCGGAGATTCGTGCGACTTACGCAGCGTCATACCGGCATCCTGATCGTACAAAGCCTTGGCGCGCAGGGCCTTGATATCGGTGAAGTTGCGAACCGAAGCAGGCTGGATGGGCTGACCGCCGCCGTTGATACAACCGCCGGGGCAGCACATGATTTCTACGAAATGCCAGGGAGCAACGCCGCTCTTAATGCAATTCATTACGTAGTTGGCACTGCCGATACCGCTGGCCACAGCCACTTTGATTTCCATACCGTTGATGGTGTAGGTGGCTTCTTTGAGGCCGTCCATACCGCGAACCTCGTGGAAATCCACAGCGTCGTTGCTCTTGCCCGTCAACCAGTCGTTGGCAGTACGCAGAGCCGCTTCCATAACACCGCCCGTGGCACCGAAGATAACGGCGGCACCGGTGGCTTCGCCCAAGGGAGAAGTCGGAGGCCAAGCGGGCT
>JAZQTE010000174.1:0-2347 GCA_045630505.1 Acutalibacteraceae bacterium
GTGCTGGATTTCAGCCTGACGGCGTATATCTCCTACGCGATGGACAAGAAAGCCTCGTGCATTATGCGGTACTACGAGCCGTCGATGCAAAAGCTGTTGAAGTGCGGCGTGGTTACGGTGGACGAAACCGATCGCGTTACCGAAATGACGGAAAAATCCCCCACACCTGCCACTCACTGGTGCTGCCCGCCGTTCTATTATTATACCAAAGACGATGCGCGCTTGGTGCAGGCAGGTATTGATGCCGGCTGCGGCACCGATGCGCCCGGCAGCTATATTGCGTGGCTGTGTAAGCAAACGACGGTGTACGCTATGGAAATGCCCGGCGCACGCTACGATATCGGTAATCTGGAAAGCTACGAAACCGTACAAAAAACGTATCGCGGTATTTTATAAGTATATATAAAGGAGGTAATGCCATGACAACCGAACAGCAGTTTGTGGCATTACTGCGTGCCGCGCTCACGGGGAGCGAGCCTCCTGCCGTGGAACCGAGCCGAGAGCTGTTGGAGCTGGCGGCGCGGCACGATCTGTCGCATATGGTGGCCGATGCGTTGCACAAAGCAGGCACGCTCGGCGACGATGAGCATTCGAAAAATTTAAAAAAGTTGCGCTATATGGCGTTTACACGCTGCGAACGGCTGCAGTATGAGCTGGAGGCTACGTGCCAAAGCTTGGAACAGGCAGGCATTTCGTTTATGCCGCTCAAGGGTTCAGTGCTGCGAGCGCTCTATCCGCAGCCGTGGTACCGCACCAGCTGCGATATCGACGTGCTGGTGCATCCCGAGGATATCGACCGCGCCACCGCGTGGCTGTGTGAGAAACTGGAATATCGGTGTGTACACAAGGGCGGACACGATTACGTGCTGTTTGCGCCGAGTGATATACACTTGGAATTGCATTATTTAATGGTAGAGCCGGGGCGCGTGGCCGATGTCGATGTGGTGCTTGAGAAAGTGTGGGAGCACAGCGAGGGCGAGCTTCACTGCCGTATGAGCGATGCCATGCTGTATTTCTACCATATTGCCCACATGGCCAAGCATTTAAAGACGGGCGGCTGCGGCGTGCGCACGTTTATGGATCTGTGGCTCTTGGAGCGCTGCGAAACGGCAGACCGTGAAGGCCGCAGAGCGTTGCTCGCGCAAGGTGGTCTGGAACGTTTTGCGCAATCGGCAGTGGCGCTGGCGGAGCATTGGTTTTCGGGTGCCGAGGCCGACGATATCACCGAAACGTTATCGGCCTTCATTTTGCGAGGCGGTACGTACGGCACGGTGTCCACGGGCTCGGCTGTGCGGCAGCGCCGTCGGATCGACCGTTGGGTTATGATCTGGGAAACGGTGTTTCCGCCGTACCGTCAGTTAAAGGCTCAGTACCCCGTGCTTCAACGGTGGGCGATCCTCTATCCGGCAGCACTGATCTACCGCATTGCAAGCAAGTGGTTCGGGCGCGGACGGCGCCGTGCCGTCAAGCGGTTTGAGCAAATGGCTGCCGTGAGCAAGAAAGAACGAAGCGCTGCCGCCGAAATGATGCGCGGCATCGGCTTGGAAGATTAGGAGAGTGTGTTATGAAACGCGATGATAATCAAGAATTTTCACTGTTGGAAACCAACAGCAGTAAAATGACCGACGTGGAGCTTAAAGAAGCTCCCAAAAAGATTCCGTGGAAAAGCGTGCTGGCAGTGGCGCTGGCGGTGGTGATCATCGTTGGCGTATTCGTGGGCGGCGGTCTTATTTCCGAGGCGCAGTATCAGGCCCAGCTCAAAAAGGAAGCTGCGCGCGAGCTGCGTGAGGGCAGCGAGGCCCGTGCAGTGGAAGCTCCCGAAATGGTGGAGGGCGAGCTGCGCAGCGGCGTTACGACGCTTTACTATACGCAGGAAAACGGTATGTATCTGTGCATTACCTTCGTGAACGGTGGCACGACAGCCACCGAGATCAACGAGATCAGCGTGGTGCTGGAAACGAAGGAAGGCAAACGCATCGCGTCGGCGCACACCAAAATCAAGGGCGTGGAGGTTGCCGCCAAATCGGAAGCTACGCACTGGCTGTATCTGGAACCGCATCTGGTAGAGATCACCGACGATCCGCTGGAAAAGATCGGGTGCACGCTGGAAGTTACCGATACGTTGAAATAACCTTGTATATATCCGTCAAAAACAACAGCTTTTGCTTCGGCAAAGGCTGTTTTTATGTAACAAAAGTAAGAAAGAAAAAATTTTTAAAAAAGGTGTTGACAAACGAGAAAAGGTTTGGTATTATAGCAAAGCTGTCGCAAAAAAGCGGCGGCGGGACCTTGAAAATTAAACAATGTAAGAAACAGAATTAACTACCCGTTAATTTACACGAATCAA
>JAZQTE010000175.1:0-1600 GCA_045630505.1 Acutalibacteraceae bacterium
ATAACTATACGTATTGTACACCATTCCCCGTCCGCCGTCAACACTCACATTCCGAAAAACGCTGCATATTCTGTTCGTAGGAGGTGTAAATTTATGGGTTTACATGAACTTGCCGTCGGAGAAACAGGCGTGGTGTGCGCGCTGCTCACCACGGGGAGTATGCGCCGACGGTTTTCCGATATCGGCTTGGTTCGCGGTACGGCTGTGGAATGTGTGGGACGCAGCCCCGGCGGCGATCCTTCCGCCTACCGTATTCGCGGCGCAGTGATCGCCATTCGCGCCGAAGACGCCGTCGGCGTGCGGGTACGCCCCGCGGAGGCAGCCGTATGAACCGCCGCACCGTTGCCTTGGCAGGCAATCCCAACGTGGGAAAAAGCAGCGTGTTTAACGGGCTTACGGGTTTGCATCAGCACACGGGGAACTGGGCAGGAAAAACCGTATCCACCGCTTGCGGTGTGTGTCGCACCGAAACGGCCGAGTATCGGCTGGTAGATATTCCGGGCACGTATTCTCTGCTGGCACATTCTGCCGAAGAAGAAGTGGCCCGCGATTTTTTATGCTTCGAATCCCCCGACGCCGTGATCGTTGTCTGCGACGCCACGTGCTTGGAGCGCAACCTCAACTTGGTGCTGCAGATTATGGAGCTGAAGCACCCCGTGATCCTATGCCTCAATTTAATGGACGAAGCCGAAAAACGCGGCATACACCTTTGCGAAAAACGGTTATCCGAGCGACTGGGCATTCCCGTAGTCACCACCGTGGCACATAAAAAGAAAACGCTCAAAGCACTGCTTGCCGCGTTGGATGAAGCTCCTGCCCCGTCTGCGTTTACCGTTACTTATCCCGTGGCTGTGGAAAGCGCCGTAACAGCACTTCTTCCGCGGCTTCAAGGCATTGAAAACCCCCGCTTCGTCGCGCTGCGCTTGCTGGAAGGCGACCGTTCGTTTTTACGATCCTTGGCAACGCATCTTCCTTCGTTGCCTCTCGATACCGTTCCTGCCGTTTTAGAAAGCAACGGTCTTACGCCCGATACCGCCAAGGATGCCATCACCGAAACGCTGCTGCATACGGCACAGCAAATTGCCGAAAGCGTTACACGGAACACTAACCCCACCGCCGCCAAGCGTGACGTACGCATCGACCGCGTGCTCACGGGAAAGCATCTTGCCTATCCTACGATGCTGCTTCTTTTGGCGCTTGTGTTTTGGATCACACTGGTGGGTGCCAACTATCCCTCTGCCGTGCTGTCACAAGGGCTTTTATGGGTGCAGGACCGCCTAACCGAGCTTTTTAACGCGTGTAACGCTCCTGCGTGGCTGCACGGTGCTGTTGTACTCGGAGCCTACCGTGTACTCGCGTGGGTGGTTGCCGTAATGCTGCCGCCGATGGCCATCTTTTTCCCGCTGTTTACGTTGCTCGAAGACGTAGGCTATCTGCCACGCATCGCCTATAATCTCGACCGCCCGTTTCACCGTTGCCGTGCGTGCGGAAAGCAGGCGCTCACTATGTGTATGGGCTTCGGCTGCAACGCCGTGGGCGTTACGGGTGCGCGCATCATCGACTCTCCGCGTGAAAGGCTGCTCGCTATAAGTCGGAGGCC
>JAZQTE010000176.1:0-3604 GCA_045630505.1 Acutalibacteraceae bacterium
AAAAAGATCTCTCCAAACTACTTCTCCGGCGGGTAAGATTATACCTTTAGATTTAAAAACAGGTATGCAACCTATGCCTGATGGAACAATGCAGAGTTTAAAATAAAATATTTATACGGATAAATTAGACAAAATAAATAATTTTTGCGTGCTAATTTTGAGTTTGCAATTATTAATTTTTTGTGATAAAATATTATCCGTAGTAGGACGTTTAGCTCAGCTGGTAGAGCATTCGCTTGACGTGCGAAGGGTCAGCGGTTCGAGTCCGTTAACGTCCACCACAACCTGCTCTTGTAATCACGAGGGCAGGTTTTTTCTTACTCTACACATTTGTTAGTGCTACATTAAACTTGGGAGTTGATACAATGACGGTCAAGCTTTTTATGAGTGCCGTTTTAAAATTTCTTCTCGGAGTAGCGTTGGTTGGTGTACTCATCTTTTGGCCGGCGGGAACACTCCGCTTTTTCGGCGGCCAAATGCTTATGGGAATCTTGTTTATCCCTATGTTTTTGGCAGGCATTATAATGATGCTCAAGAATCCGTCGTTACTCGCAAAACGCTTGAATGCCAAGGAAAAACTCAAGGAGCAGGATACGGTGCAAAAGCTGAGCGGTTTAATGTTTATCGCAGGATTTACCGTGGCAGGCTTAAATTATCGTTTTGGGTGGTACACCTTGCCGATCGGTGTTTCCGTAGGTGCAGCCGTTCTTTTTCTATTCGCCTACCTGCTGTATGCTGAAGTGCTGCGCGAAAACACCTATCTTTCTCGCACTATTGAAGTGCACGACGGGCAAACCGTAATCGACACCGGACTCTACGGTATCGTGCGCCATCCAATGTACAGCGCAACACTGTTGCTGTTTTTATCAATGCCACTCATATTGGGTTCCCCCTATGCATTCGTTATCTTTTTAGCTTATCCCCCCATCATTATAAAGCGCATCCGAAGCGAAGAACAGTTGCTGGAAGCTGAGCTTGTAGGTTATCGCGAATATAAAGAAAAGGTGAAATACCGATTGATCCCCTACGTTTGGTAAAAAAAGAACCGATACGCTCGTATCGGTTCTTTTTGTTATTCCGTTTTAGGCTTTGAAGACAGCCCCGAAAGAACGGCCGCCAACACGCAGATACCGCCACCGGCAACCAAGCTCCAGCTAAACACGTCCATACCGGTGAGAATAGATACCACACCGGCCACTACCGTGCTAAAGGAAGAAATAATAGCCACAAACCCTGCATCGAGATAACGCACGGCATAGTTACGGAGCAACCAGCAAACACCTTGCACCACTACCGCTGCCGCAGCAATAATCAGCAGGTTTTTGATATCCCACGAAAACGAAACGTCTTCAAACAAGAACACGTAAGCGGCACAAAACGGAATGGTCACGCAAAACTCCAAAAACGTAACAACGAGGGAATTCATACGCTTTCCCCATGTATTGATAGCAGCAGACGAAGCACCGTAGAACACACCCGAGAGCAACGTTAAGCCATCGCCCAATGAAAACGACGGGATCCCTCCCTGCAGCGTATCACCAAAAACGATAACGCCAAAACCCGCGATACACACGCAGCCTGCCACGATCTTCATAATGCCGGGCAATTTTCGGGCAAACAACGCCACAAACAACGGCACGGTAATGCACGTTACATTTCCGTAAAACGTACTTTTTGCGGGCGTGGTAAAGCCCAAAGCCACCCCTTCCAAAAGCATTCCCAACGCAAAGCAAACACCCACAAACAGCGACGTTTTCAATACACTTCTGTTAACCGTCTTGATTTGCTTGTTGGCAATGGCCCCCAAAGCGGCCGATGCAAAAACCGCATCTAACAAACGCTTGATTCCGGGCGAATAGGAATTGAGCATAAATTTGGAAATCACAGGTGACATACCCCACGTGATCACAACGACTATCAACGACAAATAGGCGAGCAGTTTTGTTCTGTCTTTTTTCACGGAACCATCTCCAATAAACGAAATCGAGGCTAATCATACCACGTATCTTTTCAAAAAGCAAGCCCTAAGGATTACAACTCTTACAAGGCTCATAGCCCCATTGAAGCAAATACTCCCGAGGCGCGTTGGAAATCTCCCGATTTTCAGATTTGATCGTCCCTGCATTTTTGCAGGATGGCAAATGGAATTTTTTCGAAGATGTGTTAAGCACGTATTCTGCAGTTCCACTGTGAGGAACAGTTGTAACAGAAACTGTTGTTTTATTTATCTCAGCCTCGTCTTTACTTTCACCCGTACGGTAATTGATCACCACGCCGGGTTGACTGTTATACACGAATACGTTGAAAGAAACGCCACGTCCTTTATCCTCCACCGACTTGGCTTCCATCTGTACGCCGCGTGCCACCAGATTCACACCGTCGAATATCGGCGTCACACGATACATAACGTGATTTTTCGTTTCCTTAACATAGTCGGCCACCATATCCTCAAACGGCAACATTCCTTCCACGTTCATATACCGCGTACCCGTAATCAAATTACATTCGTTAGCATTCTCACCCGTCAGCTGATAACCGATCAAATGGCAACGGTTATACAAATATTTGCCGTCTACAAAATCGTATTTTACCGTATGCCAACCGCTTGGCTTCACTTGACCGATCGCCCCACGTTCTTCCGTAGGCATAGTTTCAATGCCAACGCAAGCCACCGTTACGCCGCAGCGTCCTAAATAATCCAGCGGAGCATACAGCTCATATCCAACCGTTGATAACGTATCAAAAAACGGCACGTTATTTCGCAGCTCTACATACGGCTTTCCCGAAAACGCAGGAACGTCATTTACCGTTTCGTAGTATCCCACCGATCCCGACGGCACCGTTGTCGGCGTTGTCGCACCATTCACACACCCACAGCATAAACAAAATACACAAATCAGCGCTAACAAGCGCCATACCGTTTTCTTCATACTCCTCACCCCTTCTGCTCCACCGACCGCTTAAATTCAGTGGGCGTCATATTCATATATTTCTTGTACAAGCGAAAAAAGTTAGAATAATTGCGGAACCCAACGCGACGGCTGGTTTCTTCCACCGTGCCGCCCTCGCGCACCAGCTCGTTAAACAAATTCAGGCGCCGCAGAATAATGTAGGTCCATAGCGGCATTCCCACACGTTCGGTAAACAGGTGTGATAAATACGATTTATCCACAAAAAAACGCGAAGCAATCTTCGTCACTGTAATATCCTCGGTAAAATGGGCGTTTAAATAAGCAAGAACCTCATCAATAAGCGTTGCTTTGACCTCAACCTCATCGTCCACGCCGTCCGGTGTCAATTTTGAAAGCACCGTCAGCAATTCTATTACGCGGCAATATGCCAGCAACGCATCGGCCTCTTCCCCGCTTTTCGTGAGCGTCAAAAGCGAATCCATCAACACGTCCAATCCGTTTTCTTTCACTGTTTTTTGTGGGATACGATTACCACTTCCCGGCTCACGCTCTCGAAATGCACGAAGCAAAAAGGCGCCTTCTATCGGCAACGCCTTTTGCAAGCCATCGCCGAAATGAAGGCCGATGCGCTCGTGAAACGTATTATAATCCACCGTACAGTGAAAAAGCTCTGCAGGCGATAATAAGATCAT
>JAZQTE010000177.1:0-3160 GCA_045630505.1 Acutalibacteraceae bacterium
ATATACAGCTCTTGATAGTCTTTGTTGGCAGATAACGTTTCGGCCAGCAATTCCATATCGTTTTTGGAAATCAAGATACGCCGTTGATGCCAACCGCCGCCGCTCTTAATGGATACCACCACGCTGCCTGAGGTGTTGACGGCTTCGTGATATTTATCCTCCGAAATGTCCAACACGTCGAGGGTGTGTTCCAATTGGCGGGACACCATTTCGATCACCTTTTCGTCGCGTATGGTAAGTTCGGGAATGCGGCTGTTATAATAGCTTTCGCCGCTGTAAAGAGTGTCGTAGCCGCCGAATTGCAGCACACGAATGGCGCTGATTCGTTCGGGTGCGGGCGAGTAGCTTTTCAGCAGCCCCACTGCACCGAAAATACTGCCGAGCAACAGCAGGTTAGCGATGATAAGGCAGAGCACGGTGGTGCCGATCCGACGGAATAAGCCGCGGAAACGGCGGGTGCACAGCAGCTCGAATACAACGATGGAGAACAGCGACAGTACGTATAAGACCAGATAGCCGAACATATCGCTGAAATCGAAATAGGCGCTGGTTCGCAGATCCATAAACACACCCAACGTGATGAGCGAGCCGGAAGCGAAGCCTACCAGAAAGCGGTATAACGCTTGCAGACGGGGTGAGGGAGCCGAATGACCGGCGGCTTCGCTGCGGCGAGCGACGAACAACCGCCACGCGATAACCAAATATACGAGAGCGAGCGCCGCCGTGTACAAACAGCTGCTCCACGAGGTGAGCGGATTTTCGTGTACCTGGAAGAAATATTGCAGCACGAAAGCGGCAGGGATATTATCCGAAAGATTTAACATCGGCATAAACGATAAGCCGATCACGGGAGGGAAAGCGTCACTGATCACGGTTACGAATAGCTCCAGCAGAATGCGAGGCATAAAGATAAGGAGCAGCGCCAGTAAAACGTTCATTACGAAGGTGCCCGTGGCTGCCATCGAAATTGCTACGCAGGCGGCAATCAGCACGCTGCCTACAAAGCAGTTGAGTGACATGATCAGTACGCTGTAGTAGTTAATGGTAAATAGGGTGGGGAACATGGCATGGAATGCCACGGACAGCAGCGCAGTACCGAAGACGAAGATGAACAGCCACGTTACCACGGCGGCAAAATAACTGAAGAATAGGCAGGTGCGAGTGGCAGGAATGGCGTGATAGTGGTCGCTGGCTTCGCGTTTATTTAAAAACGAAAACAGCGACAGCATCAACAGTGGGGCCAACACGCAAAAGGCGGTGATCGCAAGTGGGTTCATTTCATCGTACGTTACCGTTTGCGTGGAAATGATTTTTTGACCGATGTTAGAGATATATTCGCCGAGAGGAATGAAGATTACGATGAGTCCTACGCCGATAGTGGCCAGCAGACCTAACAGACGCAATTGACGAAGCCCTTCGGCATACAGACGTGGACTAAAGAATTTTTGTTTCATCGTGCTCCCTCCGTTTCCAATCCCGACGTGTAGCCGAGCGCTTCCATTTCATAGGTGAACACTTCTTCCAGCGACAGCGGCAGAATATCCAGCAGCACCGGACACATAGCTTGCAGCAAGCCGACGGTGTGTTCACGGTCGCCGCGCACGATCAAGTTAGCTACCGAGCCGCGTTTTGAAAAATGCAGGATATTGATCTCTTCGAATTGTGTGCGATCAAACTCGTGCGAGAAGGCGATCTGCACCTTGAATAACGATGTTTTTAGATTTTGCACATCGCTTTCCAATACTAAGCCGCCCTTGTGCAGCAAGGCCAATTGGTCGCAGGTGTCCTCCAGCTCGCGCAGGGAATGCGACGTGATGATCGCCGTGCATTGCCGCTCAATCACGTCTTCGCAAATGAGCGCTTTTACGCGGCTGCGCATAATGGGATCAAGTCCGTCGAACGTTTCGTCGAAAAAGATGTATTTCGGACGCGCCGACAAAGCGAGTATGGTGGCGGCTTGGCGCTTCATACCCTTGGAAAACGTATTGATGGATTTTTTGGGGTTTAACTCGAACAGAGCCGTCAGATGACGGAAACGCTCGAAATCAAACGTGGGATGCAAGGCCTTTTGCAAGGTGGCCATACGCTCCATAGAAGCGCCGTTCAAAAAATACAGCGTATCGGGTACATAGGCGATCTCGGCCTTTTTCTTGGTATTTTCAAAAATGGGTTCACCGTCGATGGTGACGGTGCCGCGATCGGGACGGTATACGCCCGAAATGGTGCGGAGGAAGGTGGATTTACCGGCGCCGTTCGAGCCGACCATACCGTAAATACAGCCTTCGGGGATAGTACAGCTGATGTTGTCCAGAGCCGCAAAATCCTCGAACCGTTTGGTGAGGTTTTGTGCGTTAATCATTCGGCAACCCTCTTTCTTTGTAGATTTTTTCAATGCAAGCAACCAGTTCTTCCCGCTTTACGCCGCCGAGTGCCAGTTCGGCTGCCAAGGCGCAAAACGGATCCAACTTTCGGCGGGCGTGTGCTTTTAGAAGTTCAACCGCCTGCGGAGAAATGAAACAGCCGATGCCCGGAACGGAATAGATAATACCGCGTGTATCCAGTTCGGAATACGCTTTTTGTATCGTGTTGGGGTTGATCTTAAGCTCCAACGATAAGCTGCGCACCGAAGGCAACTGCGTTTCCGGCGGTAATAAGCCCGTCAATACCAGTTTTTCCAATTGATCGATCAATTGTTCATAAACCGGCTGCCGCGACAGTGGATCGATTCGAAACATACGCTCCCTCCTTCTCTGGTGTTCTAGGTGTACTATCCCGACTAGTACACCTAGAGAATACCACGTCAAAAAGCAATTGTCAAGAGGGGAGAATAAAAAAATCGGGTGGCACGATTGCCACCCGATGGGAGTTACGATAAACGATATGCGCGCCGCGCGTTTTCGGCGGTGATTTGCAGCAGCTCATCGGCGGCGATGCCGCGAAGTGCGGCGATGGTTTCGGCAACGAAACGAATCATCGACGAATCGCAGCGTTTGCCGCGGTGCGGTTCGGGAGCCAGATAAGGGGCATCGGTTTCCAGTACCAGACGATCCAGCGGAACGTACGAGGCCACCTCCACCGTCTTACGGGCGTTTTTAAAGGTTACTACGCCGCCCAGACTGATGTACATACCGAGGTTCAAAATTTCGCGGGCCATTTCCAC
>JAZQTE010000178.1:0-4837 GCA_045630505.1 Acutalibacteraceae bacterium
ATTCGAATACATCGGCACGCACCAGATACCTTTTACGGTGGGATCTTGAACCAGACGCTCTACCTCGTTCATATCGGGGCCGTTTTCCGTCATTGGCACGGGGATCATTTCGAAGCCGTAACGCTCTGTGATAGCGAAATGACGGTCGTAGCCGGGAACGGGGCAAAGGAACTTGCGCCCCTCACACGTAGCCCACGGCGCACCGCCGCAAACACCCGAAACCATGGCTTGCGTAATATAATCAAACATCATATTCAGGCTGGAGTTGCCGCCCACGATCACGGTTTCGGCAGGAACACCCAAAATTTCCGCAAACAGCGCCTTGGCTTCGGGCGTTCCGTCCAGCACGCCGTAGTTGCGAGTGTCGGTTTTGTTTTCGGTGTGAAAGCCGTTGCGTGCGTTCACGCAATCGAGCACCTCGCTTGAAATATCCAGCTGCTCGGGACCGGGCTTGCCGCGTGACATATCCAGCGACAGATTTCGCGATTGATAGGCGGCGTACGCCTCCTCGCAAGCACAAAGACGTGCTTGTAATTCTTCTTTGGAAAGTGATGATAACAAAGGCACAACAGTCGACTCCTCTCATAATACCGATATATTGTAATATATGTCGCTCCGTTTTGCAAGTGATATTTTAATTTTTTGCAAGTTATTTTTTGCAAAATTGCAAAAATGACGGTGAAAACGCTTTTTTATCGAGTAAAGCAGCCAAAAACTAACGGACGAAAATTTGTAAAACTCAAAAAAGAGGTGTTTCGGAAAGCTGTTGAAAACCGTGCCGAATTGTGATAGAATAAAAGCAAAGACGTGTAGGGGGGATCGGTGTGAAGGATTATCAATACGACGTGTTTTTGAGCTTCACGGGTGCTGATCGAGAACTTAAGGATTCTATTAAGGAACGGCTGGCTTCGATGGGGCTTTCGTATTATGACAGCGACTCGTATTGCAAGGGGCAGTTTCGCGCCGATTTCTGTGAAGCGCTGGATCAAAGCCGCGTCTATTTGCTGTTGCTCACCGACAATCTGCGCAACGATCCGCTCGTTACCAAGCACGGCCGTCTAACGGAGGTGCGCCGCGAATATAACCTTGCGTGCGATCTGGAGGCTGCCAACGAGCTGAATATCGTTATTCTGTGTATGTCGGAGTTTTTCCGCTTTGGTGAAACCTTCCACGATTACGACGATCATATCGGTTGGTTTTTCTACAGCGGCACACGCGGATATTCTCAAGTATACGGTACGGTGGATGAAACGGGTGCGTTAACCGAACAAAGTATGGAGGAGGTAACCTCTCGCTGTGCCTCCTTCGTGGAAAAACGCAACGCGGGAGAACCCGTGCTTTCGCAAATGCCGCAATGGGAAATTGCCGATGAAAAGGTTGTGAACGCCCAAACGGTGGTGGGGCGTGAGCGCGAGGTAGAGGAGGCGCTTGCCGCGTTTGGCGAGGGTGTGCAAACCGTGGTGCTGCGCGGCATCGGCGGTATCGGCAAAACCACGTTGGCCACCGATATTGCTTGCCGCTGCAACGAGATGCGCTATCTGCGCTGTCCTCAGGTGGTGCACGTGCAGGAACTTGGCGGCGGTGGCGGCGGTGTACACACGGTGGTATCGTCGGCACGGTACGTGAAATCACTGTATGACGGGCTCACAGTGCTGCCCGAGCGTGACCGTTTTGAGAGAAAACGCCAAGCGTTGGCGGTGCTTCCCGAAACGGCGCTGCTGGTGGTGGATAACTACAATACGCTGTGCAGCGAGGATATTCACGAGCTGCAAGCAGCTTTTAAATGCCGCTTGCTGATCACCACCCGTGCGCCGATCGAATCCATCGACGGCGCGAAGGTGATAACCATTGACCGTTTGGAAAAAACGCAGGCGCTTGCCATGTTTGAAGATATCTGCGGCACCGCCGTGGAAAAGCAAGAGTTTGAGAGGCTGTACGAATACGTGGGTGGTCACACCATCACCTTATGTATTATGGCCAAAATGATGAAAAAGCATCGCCTGACGCTAACGGAATTGGCCGATAAGATGGCGGATTTGGAAACACTGGAGGGCAAGGTGGATTTTCGCCACAACGAATACGGCGATTCCGATACCGTGCTTGGCCACCTGCAAAATCTGTTTAACATCAGCGGCTTCGGTGAGGGTGCAAAACGCATTCTCGCTTCGATGTCGCTGCTCGGTAACGGTACCGTAGCGGTGGACGATTTGATGCAAATGCTGTCGCTGCGCAGCCGTAACGATATTTTGGCGTTGGAGACCGGTGGCTTCGTGGAACTGAAAACACGAAGAGAGGCCGACGGCATTCGGGAATACGTGTACTTACATCCCATTTTGTCGCGGTTAATGGCCAAGCTTCTCGTTCCTACCGAGGAAACCGTGCCCGAAATGGTGCGGTATTTGGTGGAAAAAGCCAAGGGTGCACGCGAAAAGCTTACCTACGCCGATGCGTCGGTGCTGGATGACAGCTTGTTCTACGCCTGCTATGTGTTGGCAGGCGGAAACCGTCGGTTATCCAAGGAGCTGTGGGAGCAGTTTGCCACAGTTGACCGATTGAAGGGTGATGCCGGCAGCACGGCCGAAAAGGTGCAGGCGCTGGCTAAACGGCTGGAAAATCCGGAGGAACGAACGTATATCGGTGCCCATAGGGATTTAGTTTCGTTGGAAAGCGATCCCACACGCATTGACGTTTTGAGTAAATACGTGTCCTCACTGGGAGAACACGCCGAAAACTACAAATGGGTGATGCAGTGCCTATCGGTGACGATGCAGCATCTTCACGGCGTGGAGAAGTTCGAGCCGCAGTTGAAGCAAACGCTTCACACGGCCTTGGATATGGCAATGCTTAAGGCGGACGATTTCAGCGTTATGGAGCTGTTCACCTGCTGCTGCGCCAACGGCTTGGATACCAAGGCCGCATTGGATAAGGCCCAAGCCTACATTGATTCGCGGCATAAGGCAGGTGTAGATAACGGCTCGCTGATGCAGCTGGAGCTTCTGTGCAGCTCGGTGCGTTTGGTGTCAAGGCGCGGCCTTTTTGCTGCTCCGAGCGATCCTCAAAAGATGATGGAGGATTTGATCGGTGGCAATATCGGCTCGATGCTGAAAATGTTCGTGAACCATCCTGCTGCGCTTTTCCGTATCCGTAAATTGACGACGAGGCTCCTCAAAGAGGATTTTTCCGATCCCACGGCGCTGCCGATGAAGATGCTGATGACGCAGTCGATTCGCTTGGTCGAGGAAGGGCAGATCGAAGCGGCAGCGATCATCGGCTCGGCGGTGGAATACCATCGATTGCAAATGGAAAATCAAACGTCGCTGCAATCGGCAACCGATGCGGTCCTCAAGGCGATTCAAGCTCTCAAGCTGTTCCCCGAGGTGGTGGTGAAGCGGGGGGCGATGAATCTGGCCGAGTGTGTAGATCTTGAAAATATTACGGTAGCCTCGCTTTCCAGTTTGCAAATGGCGGCACTGATCAATAAAGAATTTAAGGATCCCAAGGCGGTGAAGCAGTCTAAGGATCTCGTTGACGTAATACGCCGCCTGCGTCCCGAGGGACACGGTGACGTGCTTTCCGCCATGGTATCCTACGCCGAGGTTTGTGAGGTGTTCGAAAAATACGAGGAGGCCAGAGATACGTATTCCGACGTGTTTTTCTGGTTGGCGGAGCATAGCCCCGATTCGGTTATGTACCGCGACATCGCCAAGCGGCTGCTGAACAACCGCTCGTCTGTCGTCTTCGAGCCGGAAACACTTTACGAGCTGTGCGAGCTGGCGTTGGAAAGTCATCCCGATACCGACTGGCACTATTATGAAACGCTGCGCGAATGCTTTAAGCGGCTGTTGGGACGCCGAAGCAACGAGGATCAATTTTATGCGTTGAGCATATTCAACGAGCTGTGGGCAAAGGTGGATGCAGGAATTCATAAAATGAAAGCGTTAACACCCTCGGCACAAAAGACGCTGATTTGGCTGTTGGAGGACGTTTCACTGCTGCTGTGCAACGCGAGGCGTTTTAAGGAGGCAGAGCAGGCGTATGAACGCTTCCCGAGCTTCTTTAAAAGTTGCTACCGCCCTCTGCGGTCGGAGGCAAGATCCTCTTATCTGTACGCTATAGGATATTCTGCGTATCACAATAACCAAGCCGATTTTAAAGAAAAGCTGCAAGCGTCGATTGATTTTTACATAAAAAAGAGTGTCGGTGTGCGGCACGCAGAGAATGCACTGTGGCTGCTGCTTCCCAATGCGATACGCGACACAGAGCAGCCGTGGTATACCGATGCGGTGCAAAAGCCGCAGTTGGTTGCACAGCTGAATGCGCTGGCGCAGGAGTTTTACGATACGGGCTACGTGAACAAAAACGATGCCCCGTTTTCTGAGGATGTAATGTTTGTGAAGATCTTGCGTGTGGTCCTCGAACGGGCCATACGTGACGGCCGCGAGAAGATCTGCCGTTTGTATTACAAGGTTCCTTCCGCGGAGAACGCCTATTTTGCTGTGCTGCAGCAGGCGATGTGTCACTTGGTTGATTTTCACAAGGACCACAAAATACAGCTGAAATAAGAAACGGGAGATGCTTTTGCATCTCCCGTTTCTTGTTATTATTCCTCAATGTTTTCAAGTGCCATCTTTACGGCTGCGATAACAAAGGCAGAGAAGGTACACTGCTTTCCTTGTATCGCTTTCTCGACGTTTTCAATCACGTCGTTTGGGAATCGAATGGTTTTATTCGTTGTTGCCGGTTGAGTCGGTATTTTAAATTTATCCATAATAACACCTCGCAAAACTATTGTATTGCAAAGTGCACTAAAAATATGCATTGCATTTGCAATGCATAT
>JAZQTE010000179.1:0-3234 GCA_045630505.1 Acutalibacteraceae bacterium
AGAGCCAACACCTTTTCGTGCTGACGCAGGAACCACGTATCCGCCTTGCTGCCTGCCAAGCGCGTGCAGTGACTACGGGATTGCTGGCCCGCACCCACGCCGATGGCTTGTCCGTCCACCGCGTAGCACACGGAGTTGGACTGCGTGTATTTCAGCGTGATAAGCGCAATAATGAGATCGCGCACCGCGCTTTCGGGCAATTCCTTGTTTTCGGTCACGATGTTTTGCAGCAGCTCGCGGTTGATCTTGAAATTGTTGCGGCCTTGCTCGAACGTGATGCCGAACACCTGCTTTCTTTCGGCTTCGGCAGGTACGTAATCGGGATCGATCTTCACCACGTTATAGCCGCCCTTGCGCTTCTTTTTCAGAATTTCCAGCGCTTCAGGCTCGTAGCCGGGGGCGATCACGCCGTCGGACACCTCACGGGCGATCATACGGGCGGTGGTCACGTCGCACACGTCGGACAGCGCCACCCAGTCACCGAACGAGCACATACGGTCGGTACCACGGGCGCGCGCATAGGCACACGCAAGCGGCGATTCGTCAAGACCTGCTACGTCGTCCACGAAGCACGCCTTCTTCAGCGCATCGGACAACGGCAAACCCACCGCCGCCGACGTGGGGCTCACGTGCTTAAACGAGGTAACGGCAGGCAGGCCCAGCGCTTCCTTCAGCTCCTTCACCAGCTGCCAGCTGTTGAAGGCATCCAGAAAGTTGATATAACCGGGGCGGCCGTTCAAAATTTCGATCGGCAGGTCGCTGCCGTCGTGCATATAGATCTTCGAGGGCTTTTGGTTGGGGTTGCAACCGTATTTCAGTTCAAATTCTTTCATGGCTCACACCTCGTTATTTATTCTTGTTAATGACGATCTCGGTGGCCGCGCCGCCATCCAGCGGTACGCAGCGCACAAAGAGCGATACCTTGTTATCTTCGTTCAGATTGTTCCACACCAGCTCCGCCAGCTCCTCGGCGGTGTTCGGCAGCGCCACCTCTTCGGGCTCGCCGTAGAACGACGGAATGGGATCGCCGTCGCACTTGTAGGTGTGAATGAAATGGCCGATGCCGTTTTCGGGGGCGTATTCGTAGAAATAACGGTTGCACGCCTCGGGACGGCCGTTGGCCGATTTCAGAATAGACAGCTTATAGGAAAACGCACCGCCGTAGTAGCAGATACCCGAAATACGGGGCGTAAAGTTCGGCGCATCGGGTTCAAACTCACGGGTACGCAGTGCTTCTTCAAACGTGCCGCCTGCTTTCAGCCCCTCGTACACCGTATCGGTTTGGTCGCCGTTGGTGATGATATCCATATCACCGTACGCCAAATAGGGATTATAAATGATCAGGCTCGGATCGGACAGCTTGGATTCGTCGAACGCCTTGGTGCGCATACCACCTTCAAATTGCTCAAACACACGGTTGCGGCTGTTCACGCTGCGCCCCATAATGAAATAGGCGATCATCGCGTTTTTGCCGTCGGCCGATTTACCGATCACAATACCTCTGCCGGGATACGTGTTCTCCGAAAGCAGAGTCTTCAAATCATACAGCGCCATTGTCGTTACTTCCTTTCTGCCAGCTCTGCGCACACCAGCTCGGTGGCGGCAGGTAAAATATGCCATTCGGCTTGTTCCATCACACGCTTTTGCAAAACCTCGGGCGTGTCGTCGGGCAGGATCTCCACCGCTTTTTGCAGAATGATCTCGCCGCCGTCGGGAATTTCGTTCACAAAATGCACCGTCGCGCCCGTTACCTTCACGCCGTAGCTGAGCGCCGCCTCGTGCACGTGCAGACCGTAAAAGCCTTTTCCGCAAAACGACGGGATCAGCGACGGATGCACGTTCAAAATACGGCGCGGATAGCGCGAAGTGAACGCTTCGGAAAGAATCGCCATAAAGCCTGCCAGCACGATAATATCGATCTGATACTCGGCCAACAACTCGTGAATGCGGTTTTCAAAAGCCTCGGCGGAGCCAAGCTCCTTTTTCAGTACCACGGCGGTATCGATGCCTGCTTTTTTTGCTCGCTCCAGCGCGTAGGCATCGGCACGGTTGGCGATCACCAGCGCAATATGACCGCTGTGGATCTCGCCGCGCCCCTCGGCATCAATAAGGGCTTGCAGATTGGTGCCGCCGCCCGATACCAAAACAGCTATCCGTGCACTCATAAGATCACCTTATCGTCGGACTTAACGATCTCACCGATGAGGTATGCATCTTCGCCCTGCGCGCGCAGGATCTCCAGCGCCTTGTCGGCTTCGGCGGCAGGCACCACAATGCTCATACCCACGCCCATATTGAACGTGTTGAACATATCGTGCTCGCTGATATTGCCCGTTTTGGCGATCAACTCAAAGATGGGCAGCACCTTCACGGCCGCCTTGTTGATCTTGGCGCCGAGTCCGTCGGGAATGCTGCGCGGAATATTTTCGTAGAAGCCGCCGCCCGTGATATGCGAAATACCGCGCACCGTCACCTGCTCCAGCAGCGCCAGAACGGGCTTCACGTAAATGCGAGTGGGCGTGAGCAGCGTTTCGCCCAGCGATTTGCCGCCAAGCTCCGCCACGGGGGCTTTAAGATCGGCATTTTCAATATCAAACACCTTGCGCACCAGCGAGAAGCCGTTGGAATGCACACCGCTGGAGGCCAGCGCGATCACCACGTCGCCCTCCTGCATGGTGGTGTTGTCGATGATCTTCGCCTTGTCTACCACACCCGTGCAGTAGCCGGCCAAATCGTAATCCTCCTCGGGCATCAAGCCGGGATGCTCGGCCGTTTCACCGCCGATAAGCGCACAGCCCGAACGCACGCAGCCTTCGGCCACGCCGCCCACGATATCCGCAATCTTTTCGGGATAGTTTTTGCCGCAGGCAATGTAATCCAAGAAGAACAGCGGCTTCGCACCGCAGCAGATAATATCGTTGGCACACATAGCCACGCAATCGATACCGATGGTATCGTGCTTATCCATCAGCATAGCCAGCTTGATTTTGGTACCCACACCGTCGGTACCCGAAACCAGCACGGGATTGGAAATACCCGTGAGATCCAAACCGAAGCAGCCGCCGAAGCCGCCCACGTCATCCAAGCAGCCCTCGTTCTTCGTGCGGTTGATGTGCTTTTTCATCAGCTCCACCGATTTGTAGCCGGCGGTAATATCCACGCCCGCGGCTGCGTAACTTTCGCTATGGCTTTTCATTGTACGTTCCTCCCGTTATTGTTTTCCGCCGTTTAAAG
>JAZQTE010000180.1:0-8985 GCA_045630505.1 Acutalibacteraceae bacterium
ATTTGTCTGTTTGAAAAAAGAGTGCTTCTTTTAACATTTACCGTAAAAGCAAGTTATACCGATCGGAAGTTTTTGAGCCACGTGCCTTTGAAATAATGGGGAGCGAAGAAGCACGTGCGGCACACCCAGTCAGTAAACATCGCGAGCCATACACCCATTGCACCCAAGCCTAATGTGTAGGAATACAGATACGCCGCACCTACACGACAGATCCACATGGAAAGCGTGGAAACCACCATGGTGTATTTTACATCGCCTGCGGCGCGGAACGTGTTGGGCGTACAGAACGACAGCGGCCAGAACACGCATACCATTACGCTGTGCATTAAAACAAGCTGCCGTGCCAGTTCCGTGGAGGCGGGGGAAAGATCGTAGATACTCAGCAGCGCCGGCAGCAAGGCGACGATAATAACGGAAATAGAGGTGATAGCGCCGTAAGCGGTAAGCAACAGTCGGTTGGAATAGGACTTGGCTTGCTGCAGCTCGCGGGCGCCAATGCATCGTCCCACAACGGTGATAATGGCTAGGTTGATGGCTGTGCCGGGAAGAAATTGCAAATTTGTGAGCGTATTAGCGACGGCGTTGGCAGCAATTGACGTCGTACCGAACGTGGAAACGATGCTTTGTGTGATCAATTTACCAAACTGGAACATACTGTTTTCGATACCGCTGGGAACGCCGATGCGGCAAATACTTTTGATGATAGCCCAATCGGGTTTGGTTTTTGTCCAGCCACGGATGCATGCAATGTGCTTTTGGTTGCGCAGCAAAGAAAGAATTACCGCAGAACCGACGATACGGGAAATCAGCGTTGCCAAAGCAGCACCGGCCGCACCCATGGATAACGAAAAAATAAAGAACGCGTTGCCCGATACGTTGATGACGTTCATCATCATCGATACAAGCATCGTGATTTTCGAGTTGCCCATCGAACGGAACGTGGCGGCACCGGCACTGTACAAGCCTAAAAACGGATAGGACATCGCCGTGATCAAGAAGTAAACACGGGCGTTGGCCATAACGTCGGCTTCGATCTTGCCGAAAATGAGCTTCAGCAACGGAACGCGAAAGCAAATGGCGCCTACCGCTGTCAAGGTGGAAATGATAACTACGGTTAATACCAGCTGCTTAGCGGAATCGGACGCTTTTTGAGGATCTCTTTTTCCCAAGTACTGCGATACCACCACGGCGCCGCCGGACGACAACGCCGAAAACAGGTTGATAAGTAACAGGTTTACGGAGTCTACCAGTGACACACCGGAAATGGCCGCTTCGCCGGCTTGCGATACCATCATCGAGTCGAACATACCGATGGTCACGGCGAGCAATTGCTCGATTATCAGCGGTATTACGATTTTGACAATGTCTTTTCTTGTGAATAACATATTTCACACCCCCAAAGACAATTTACACTATACCACAGTTTTTAGAAAAAACAATAGTGGATTTCATAAAGGAACTTGTGAAAAACATAGATTTGTGTTATGCTACTCTCAAGGAGGTGGTGGTATGGATTATCAGATGCGTTGTTCTATGACGGAAGCGACGATATTTCCGCCCCACACGCATAAGCAATTTGAGCTGATTCTCATGCTGGAGGGCGTGGGTACGTACACGATCGCCGACAAAGCGTATGCCTTCCGTGCAGGGACGATGGCGGTCGTTCCGCCGTATACGGAGCATCACTCCGAAACGGTAGGGGCGGGTAAACGTATTTGCCTGCAGGGGAATTTTGAATCGGTATTTCCCACGGATACACCGTTTGTGTTTCAAGATGAAGAAAACGGTGAATGCAGGCAGCTTTTGGAGCTTATTTTGCGGAACCGCTTCGATTCGCCCAATTACGTGAACGCCTTGTGCCACGCCTGTTTGCAGTGGGTGGTCAACCATCTGCACACGGAGGGCGCCGTGTATCAAGCGGTGCAGAGCTGCGTGCAAACGCTGTCTGACTCTTATCGGAACCCTCAATGCGACGTGACGGCGGTGCTTGGCGAGAGTGGGTATGCGGTGGATTATATCCGTGCTTGCTTTAAGAGAATAATGGGGAAGACGCCGCTAGCGTTTTTAACCGAGCTTCGTATGCAGCACGCGTGCTTTTTACTGGAAATGTACCGCGACACGCTGCCGCTTTCGCGCATTGCCGAGCAATGCGGATATGACGATTATTCGCAGTTTTCCAAAACCTTTAAAGCCTTCACCGGCCATTCGCCGCGGGCTTTTCAAAAAAACCGCAGCAATTAAAAGAGCAGCGAAGTATTGCTTCGCTGCTCTTTCTCGTTAATTGAATTTCGGGAGATAATCGCCGTGTGCCTCGATAAGCTCGTCCACCATCTTTTTAATGGTGTCAATATCCAATTCGCTTCCCGTGTGCGGATCCAACATTGCCGCCTGATAAATATGCTCTTTTTTACGCGTGACAGCGGCTTCGATGGTGAGCAGCTGCACGTTGATATTCGTCATATTCATAGCAGCGCACTGCACGGGCAACGCCCCCACGTGACACGGATAAATGCCGTTGCCGTTTACAAGGCACGGTACCTCCACGCACGCTTCAGCAGGCAGGTTGGTGATCAGATGATCGGTGTTCAGCACGTTACCGCCGATTTGGTACGGTACGTTGGTTACCATCGCTTCCATAATACGCGATGCGTATTCGTGGCTGCGCGTGTGTTCCTTCACACCTTCCGAGAGAATGTGAGCGTATTCTTCTTCCCACGCTTTGATTTGGTTCACACAGCGGCGCGGATATTCGTCGAGCGGAATGTTATAGCGGTCGATAAGCTCGGGATACTTGCTTTTAATGTAGAACATATTGTATTCGGCGTTGTGCTCGCTGGACTCGGTGCAGTAATATCCGAAATTTTTAATGTACTCCATACGTACCTTGTCTTTGTTTTCGGGATCGGCCAAATAGGCGTCCACACGGGCCTTGATTTCGGGGTACAGGTCCACACCATTCTTATCGCGGATCTCCAGCAACCAACCCATATGGTTGATGCCGGCAATCAGTTCCTTGCGCCCCTCCAGCTTATCCTCCATACCCAGCGGACGAAGCAGCCATTCAGAGCACGTTTGCACGCTGTGGCAAAGGCCTACCGTGTGGACGGGAGTGTACCGCTGCATATAGCCCGTAAGCATCGCCATCGGATTGGTGTAGTTGAGCAGCCACGCATCGGGGCACACCTCGGCGATATCGTCGGCAAAGCTTTGCATAACGGGAATGGTGCGCAGCGCACGCATAATACCGCCGATGCCCAGTGTGTCGGCAATCGTTTGGCGTAAGCCGTATTTTTTGGGAATTTCAAAGTCAATAACGGTGCACGGCTCATAACCGCCCACCTGAATGGCGTTTACCACGAAATCGGCACCGCGCAGTGCCTCTTTGCGATTTTCAACACCCACGTAACACTCGATGCGCGCGTTACAGCCCTTATTCTTTTTAATAGCCTCCAAAATGGTGCGGCTTTCTTCCACACGTTTCGCATCGATGTCATACAACGCGAATACGCTGTCACGCAGTGCCTCACAGCACATACAGTCACCGATGACGTTGCGCACGAATACGGTACTTCCTGCACCCATAAAGGTTAATTTCATAACAAACCCTCCCGTCGTATTTTCCTTCATTATACCTTGACAATCGATAATACGAAATGGTATTATCATTTTGTTTATTTGTCATTTTGTTGTTTTTGTGAGGAGAGCCTATGTACTCTGAAATTGTTGTCAACAAAAATTACGAGGGCATAAATCCCATGCTTTTCGGCTATCAAGCCTGTGAAAACTCGCATGCCTACGGCCCTGCCACCCGTACGCATTGGTTGCTGCATTTTGTTGTTTCGGGAAAGGGCTTTTTCCGTATCGGTGAGAGGGAGTATACGCTCACGAGTGGAATGATGTTCGTTATTCCGCCGTTTGTCGAAACGTATTACGAAGCGGATGCCAAGCAGCCGTGGGAATATATCTGGGTTGGTTTTACGGGCACGCCGCCGCTAAAGCTTGCTGATACTTACACCATACCGCAAGCCCTGCGCATCTTCGAATATATGAAAGCGTGCCACAACCTGCACGAGGGGCGCACCGAATTTTTGCTTTCGAAGCTGTGGGAGCTGTTCGCGCTGCTTATGGAGCAAACCGAGCAAGGAGCCGATCCCGTAGAGCTTGCACTGAATATCATTCGTTCGGAATATATGTCGGCGATCACCGTGTCGCAGATTGCCGAGCGTATCCATCTGGAGCGCACCTATTTTTCCAATCTGTTCGCCAAAAAGGTGGGCTGCTCACCAAAGCAATATTTAACGGAATACCGTATGGAGCAAGCGTTGCTGCTGCTGAAATACGGCTACAGCGTCACCGTTACCGCACTGTCGGTCGGCTATGCAGACGTGTATACGTTCTCTAAGGTGTTCAAGCGGCATTTCGGCACCGCCCCTGCAAAATACGCAAGTGAGGTACTTGGCTAATAAGTTACATAAAAATAGAAGTAGCTCTTGACCGACGTTTCTTTACACGTTTTACCGGTCAAGAGCTACTTCTGTTCGCTCTTAATATCTAACAATGTTTGGACAACCTCTCTTTCTGCAGGATGGCCTTCTCACTTACTTTGCTGACTGTTGGGATTTGTCGTCGTGGAGAAGGCTGCTTTTGGAAAGCTCGGTGATTGGCAGCGGTTGATTGGTTGATTGTTTGTTAATAGGTCAATTGGTTTGCTTTCTCTGAAACGGTTTTCGCTGCGATCATCAACCGAGTGTTTTACCGATTCATGGGACTCACCCTTTCTTTCTTCCTTGCATCTTTACTATACCACAGAAAAACACGATTTACAAGCCGTAATGTTGTACAAATATAACTATCCTGAATTGTGCAAACAGTAGAATTTTATATATTTTAACCAAAACAGTTGACAAGCCGCAGCTGGATATGGTACGATAAATCTGTTGTGACGAACAAAGCCGAAGGGGGGTTCCCCTTCGGCTGTCCTATATCACGGGGGGTATTCCTATGAAGGCTGAACAAAAGCCGTTGTGGCAAGTAGTGAAATTCACGCTGTTTTCCGTGTCGGCGGGCATTATTCAGATCGGCTCGTTTGCACTTCTTGAGCTGTTTATCCAAGAGTATTGGATTCCGTATTTAACGTCGCTTGTGCTGTCCATTCTGTGGAATTTTACGCTTAACCGCCGTTACACGTTTCAATCGGCGGCAAACGTTCCCGTGGCGATGGCGAAGGTGTTTGGCTTCTATTTGGTGTTCACACCGCTTTCTACCGTTCTCGGTAATATGGCAGAAGCCAAAGGCGGTAACGATTTCTTGATTCTAATCATAACAATGCTGGCAAATTTTGTGCTGGAATTTTTGTTCTGTAAATTTATTGTTTATCGAGGGCAGGAAAACACCCGCGAGAAGTAAGTTATTGGAGTAATGTGCTATGAATATTTCTCACTTGACCAACGAGCAAAGGATGATATTGGCTGCGGCGAACGAATATTCCCTAATGCTGTACGGAAAGAACCCACGCAAACGCGAGCGTTGGGTGCGCAGCACATACGCGGAAGAACTGGCCGCGGCCGCCGTAGCGGACGATGAGTTGATGGCCGTTTTGCAGGCGTGCGCCAAATGGAAAGCGGCGTACGACAGCGAGCGCGAAGCTTGTTCGGAAAAGGAATTGGCCGTTTTCGATGAAACGACGCGCATCGCCTTGCGCGATCTTTTAAACGAGGAAACGTTTCCGGAAATTAAAGTGGACGGTAACGATGTACACATCATCACCGCGTGCTTCACAGCGTATCAAACCGTACTCACGTTAAAAAACGTCGATGGTGTGCCTGAGGATATTCGTGGCCGTTTTTGCTATGAATTATCGTTGTGGCGTAAAGATGATAATCGCTTTTGTTTAAGCGTGTTTGTGGAAACGCAGGAAACGTTTGAAATAACGTTTGATACCGCCGAAGCCAATACCACGATATATAACGCCTGCCGCGCGCCGATTGTTGTGGATTCGGCTTGGTGGGTGTTGCATACGGTTTGCTTTGAAATTCTCAAAAAATACACCGTTTCGGAAACGCTTTGCAACGAAAAGGAAAAAGCATTGATTCCGCTTATTCGAGAGATTACAGCGACCAGAAACGAAAAAGGGTTGGTTTTGCTCCCCACACTGAAAACGCTAACCAAAGAATACAACTGTTGGAAAGCGTACTCGCTGGTATGCCAAGCGGAAGCGTTCGCGGTTGACGACACAAAGTTCGGAAAAACGTGGAATAAACTGGAACTTGCTTTTTGCGATATCGAATGCGAAGCCCTGTGGCGCCATATATATCATCGTTTGGAAGATTCGCAAGCGGCGTATCCCGATGAGATATATGGCGATAAGGAATTTCTTGCCGCCAAACGGCGCGAGATACAAGCGCTGATGGAGGCGCGCGGATACGTTGGCGAGTACCCCAATTTCGTTAAAAACGGGGCAATGAACGGGTTGCATTTGGAGCGGTCCTACAACGTAACGTATACCGTCGGTTGGACGAAACGTGCGGTCTATTATGTGCATTGCCGCGAAACGTTTAGCGAGGATTCCTATTTGTCAACTTTGGCAATACAGTTTTGTTGCGGCACTGCCTTACTGAAAAAAGGCGAAGACGAACCCGATATTTACAGCTGTTTGTTCAATGCACGGGGTAGGCGATTTTTCCGCACGGTGCTGTATTGTACACCGATTGTCCCTGCAGGCGAAAATGTCGACCACGACGATTGGGTAACCCACGACGATTTGGAAACCACCGTTACCATCGCCGCTAAAAAGGCAGAATGCCTCAAGCTGAACAAAGCCGAAAAACGCGAATATTACGCCGTAACGATGTCGGGCTTTCGTTATTTTATGAGAATCTTTCTCATTGCCGGTGGGCTGTTCGGCACACTTATGACAGCGGCGTATATGATTATCACCGCGCTCGTTGCCGTCATCTTCGGATCGGCGGCCGAAATCCCTTTTCTTCTCACCGAAATTCCGTGGCTGTTTATATTTGCCTTTTCGTGGATCGGCTTTGGTGGAGCGATGGGGATTATCGAAACTCTTGCTTCTCGAAAATAATAAAAACAGCGGAGTGGATTTCCACTCCGCTGTTTTTTACTTTTCAAATGTAAATTTATCCCACGGGATGGCAACGGGCTGCTTTTGCGTGATGATCTCGTCAATATGGAACAAAAGCGGGAAATCGGCCGCGTTTGCCTGCCCGTTTTGCGCCTTGATCTTCACGGCTCGCGCCACACGTTCAGCCACCACCAGCGATTCCAGCGTAACACCGTTGAGCTCGGCACGTGCTTCGTCAATGCTGAGTCCGCGGCCGAGCAGAATACCCACAAGCCTCGTTCGGCCGCCGTATACCGTAACGTACAGATCACCCGCGCCGATTACTAAATTATCGAGCGAGGGAGAACCCTGCAGTGCTAACAGCTTTTGCATTTCGCGAACCGATTGTCCAAATACGGCAGCCTGCGAATTGAAATGCAGTTCGCTGTCGAGGCCGAAGGCTTTTTGGTTTAAGCCGATGGTGAGAGCAATCCCCAAAGCGTAGCCGTTTTTAAGTGCCACGGCACTTTCTACCCCCACGATATCGGTGGAAAGGCTGATATGATAGTAATCGGTTGCCATTGCCTCCTTGATCGTGTGCAAAACGGTAAGATCCTTGCCGCAGAACGCCACCTCCGTTTGGTCGTGGGCTACCAATTCGTAGCTGGTGCACGGACCGCCGATCGCGTTCAGCGGAATGTGCTTACCAAGCTCGTCCAGCTTTTGCTGCCATACGTCAAGGTAAGTGAGCAGTGTGCCGTCTTCCAAGTCTAACAGTCCCTTGGTGACCGAAATTACGGGCACGTTTTCGTGAAGTCGCGGCAGGATCTCATCACGGAACCACTCAACGCCGAAGCTGCTTACACCGCAGATGATGATATCGGCACCGTCAATCGCCGTTTCCAATTCTTCGATTTGGTAAAAGGTGATACCTTGCGGAAAATCCTTGGTGAATTTTGGGTGCCGATTACAGCGGTGGCAATTCTCAATGATCTCTCTGTCTAAATGCGTGCCGACGAGTCGCACTTCATTGCCGTTTTCCCGTGCAGGGAACGCCAGTGCCGAGCCCATCATACCCGAGCCGATGATCGTAACAGTTTTCATAACGGTAACTCCTTAATTATGTAATCCCTTGCGGCGCAGAATGGCCAGCACCTCGTCGGGGTTGTTGCAGGTGATAAGCTCCACGCCCATTTGTACTGCTAATTCTACGCCCTTCTCGTCGTTCATTGAGGAGGGGCCCCACACGCGCAAGCCGCTTTCCTTGCGGAATTGCTGCACGCTTTCCGTATCGGCTTCGCCGCCGAACACGCAAGCGCAATATCCAAAGCTGTAAGCAGGAAGCTCGCATCCGCTCATATCCATTACGGACGGTGGAAAGAATAGGTGCTGCTTGTATTTGCCGCCGTAGGTTTTATACACGTATTCGTTCAGCTTGCCGCTAAAGCTATTGATAACACACCGTTCACCGAAGCCGTATTCCTCCAGCATGGCAATCGTTGCGTCGCACGTGCGAAAGGCTATGTCCTCCCAACCGGGGACGGGATATTCCTTTAGTTCGATATCCAGTGTAAGGGTGGGGTGATCCTTCACAAGCTCCAGCAATTCGCGCAGGGTGGGGATGTGCTCACCGCGCCCTGCATCCAGCTCCTTAAGCTCTGCCAACGTGTAGTCGCAAACGCGCCCTGTGCCGTTGGTGGTGGTGTCTACTATGCCGTCGTGAATGAGCACCAATTCGTTGTCCTTGGTGATGCGCACGTCGGTTTCGATCTGGTCAACGCCCACGTCGATGGCGGCTTTAAACGATGCCATCGTGTTTTCAGGGTAGGCGGCACAGAACCCACGATGTCCTGCTACGTAAATATTTTGAGGGCTTTGGTTCCAGTAGTTCATAGCGCTCTCCTTACAGCAACGGTTTTACCACG
>JAZQTE010000181.1:0-6025 GCA_045630505.1 Acutalibacteraceae bacterium
GACTTAGAACGGGCTGTACGAAAGGACCCTTCTTTACGCTTCTACCCATAAAAATGAATCTCCTTTCGCTTACTTGCCGTTACGGCGCTTCACGATGAACTTATCGGAAGCCTTGTGATTCTTGCGGGTTTTGTAACCCAGCGCCGGCTTACCCCACGGGGTGACCGGGCCCGGACGACCGATGGGAGATTTACCTTCACCACCACCGTGCGGGTGATCGCAGGGGTTCATAACCGAACCGCGAACGGTCGGACGCCAACCCATGTGACGTTTACGGCCGGCTTTACCGATCTTCACGTTTTCGTGGTCGAGGTTACCAACCTGACCGATGGTCGCCATGCAGTTCAGCGGGATGTTACGCATCTCGCCGGAGGGCAGGCGGATCATCGCGAGGTTGTTTTCCTTACCAACCAGCTGCGCCATAACACCGGCGGCACGAGCGAGCTGAGCGCCCTTGCCGGGGTACAGCTCCACGTTGTGGATGAACGTACCGGTGGGGATGTTCATCAGCGGCAGAGCGTTGCCGGGCTTGATATCCGCTTCGGCGCCGGAGGCGATCACATCGCCAACGTTCAGGCCTTGCGGAGCAACAATGTAGCGTTTCTCGCCATCTTCGTACTGCACCAAAGCGATGTTCGCGCTGCGGTTGGGATCGTATTCCAGGGTCAAGACCGTGGCGGCACCCAGCTTGTTGCGCTTGAAGTCGATGATACGGTACTTACGGCGGTTACCGCCGCCGCGATGACGGACGGTGATGCGACCGTAGCTGTTACGGCCGGATTTCTTTTCCAGAGGAGCCAACAGGCTCTTCTCCGGCTCCACCTTGGACAGACCGCTGTAATCCAGAACGGACATACCGCGGCGTCCGGGCGTTGTCGGTTTATAAACTTTCGTAGCCATTCGATTCACTCTCCTATTTCTTGGCTTAGCGGGACACGGCCGCTCCCCGACTTACGGGGTGTGTCCCATACATTGCCCAACCTTCGTTTCTTCGGGCGTCGATTAGAACATACCGTCGAAGAACTCGATGGTCTTGGAGTCGGGCTTCAACGTAACAATGGCTTTCTTCCAATCGGAAGTGTAACCTTCGTTGCGGCCCATGCGGCGTTTGCGACCTTTCATGCTGATGGTGTTGACCTTGGCGACTTTCACGCCGAAGATCTCTTCCACAGCCTTCGCAATTTCGATTTTGTTAGCGCGGCTGTCCACACGGAAGGTGTACTTCTTTTCGGGCAGCATGGAAACTGCCTTTTCCGTAATGACGGGCGCCAAAACAATGTCACGAGCGTTCATTATGCGTACACCTCCTCGATCTTAGCGACAGCGTCCTTCACCACGATGAAGGTATCGCAGTTGAGAACGTCGTACACATTCAGGGTGTTGACCAGCGTGGTCTTCACACCAGGAATGTTACGAGCGGACAGAATCGCCTTTTCGTCCTTTTCAGGAAGAACGATGAGCACCTTCTTCTTCGCAGCGAGTGCTTTGAGCATCTCGGCGATGGTCTTGGTGCGGATGGCTTCGAGCGTCAGCTCGTCGAGCACCAGCATATCGCCGGCGAGCACTTTGGACGAGAACGCAGACTTGAGAGCCAAGCGGCGAACCTTACGGGGCAGCACGTAGCTGTAGCTGCGCGGCTTCGGGCCAAGCGCAATACCGCCGTGAGTCCACTGCGGAGCGCGGGTAGAACCCTGACGGGCGTGGCCGGTACCCTTTTGACGCCAAGGCTTACGGCCGCCGCCGCTCACCTCGGAACGAGTAAGGGTGGACTGAGTGCCCTGGCGCTGATTGGCAAGATAGTTGACAACGGCGCTGTGCAGCACGGTGGCGTTAGGAGCAATACCGAACACGGTATCCGCAATTTCCATCGTACCGGTCTGTTTGCCGGTCATATCAAAAGTAGAAACAGTTGCCATGATAACTTCCTCCTTCCCTTACGCTTTCACGGAATCGGAGATCAGGACCAAGCCGCCACGGGGGCCGGGAACAGCACCCTTCACAGCGATCAGGTTATTCTCCGCATCAACCTTAACAACCTTCAGGTTCTGAACGGTCACACGCTCAGCACCCAGATGGCCGGCGCCCTTCATGCCTTTGAACACACGGGCGGGGTCGATAACGCCCAACGAACCGGGGTGGCGAGCCACAGGGCCGGTACCGTGGGTTTCCTTCAGGCGGCTGTGGTTCCAGCGCTTGATAACGCCGGCATAGCCCTTACCCTTGCTGACGCCGACTACGTCTACCGCGTCGCCGCAAGCGAAGGCGTCCGCCTTCACGATGTCGCCCACATTGTAAGCGTCGCAATCTTCAAAACGGAATTCGCGCAGCGTCTTTTTGGGAGCCACTTCCGATTTGTCGAAATGACCTTTCATGGGCTTGTTGACTTTGTGAGCCTTCATGTCGCCGAAGCCAAGCTGCACAGCAGCGTAGCCGTCATTCTCGGCGGTTTTCTTTTGAACAACGACGCAGGGGCCGGCCTCAATGACCGTAACCGGAACGACATTGCCCTTCTCGTCGAAGATCTGGGTCATACCGATCTTCTTACCGATGATGCCTTTTTGCATTGTCTATACCTCCTTGGTTATTGGTTCCCGATGGGAACGTGACCTCGCTGGAACGGAACCGAGAGCGAACTCTCTGTCAAACCGGCATTACAGTTTGATTTCGATTTCCACACCGGCGGGGAGTTCAAGGCCCATAAGAGCCTCGACCGTTTTGTTCGAGGGCCGCAGGATGTCGATCAAGCGCTTGTGCGTACGGGATTCGAACTGTTCGCGGGAATCCTTGTACTTGTGCACGGCACGCAGGATGGTGACGACTTCCTTCTCCGTGGGGAGCGGCACGGGGCCGGACACGCGAGCGCCGGTACGGCGAGCGGTTTCCACGATCTTCTCGGCCGATTGATCGACCAGCTGATGATCATACCCCTTGATACGAATACGGATCTTTTCTTTGACTGCCACTTGTAAACGCCTCCTTGATAGTTTTTCGTTGGCGGGCGACGCCAAAACCGCACACTGTGCCGTGTGTTTCCACACGGGCCTTTTTAAAACCGGAGCCTGTGGGTCCAAGCGCCGGGTGCGATGTAAGCGTCTTGAAAGACTGTGCCAGATCTGCGCCGCAAGCACGCAAGGCAGTGCGCAACTTCACCGCCCCATAAAGATCTGACTTCTTACAGCTATTCCTGTCGCCCGGTTTAAAATCGGACTTGCTCGGTGGAAAAACCGGCCGTTGCTGGCCGCAACCTCCCACGTCATCGCATGTTGTGCAGTCCCGCACGATCCAAAAAAGGGCGCAAAATACCCCACTTTCCATAATCGTGCCTTGCTATTGTACCGCAAGTAAACGGGAATGTCAAGCCTTTTTAAAAAGTTTTTTAGAACTTTTTTCGCGCCCTTTATTATTATACCTTATTATATAAAGAGCGCCCGATCATCGGGCGCTCCATTGTCGTTCTGCTTCATATTGTCGGCGGTATTCGGTTGGGGACAGCGCGTACTGCTTGCGAAACAGCCGCGCAAAATGGCTCGGCTCTTCCAGCCCCACCCGTTCCATGATCTCGGCCACCGTGAGCGCCGTTTCCTCCAGCATACGCTTTGCGGATTCCATTCGCCGCTCGGTCACATACCGCGCCGGCGTCTGCCCCGTCTTGCTGCGGAAGTACCGGATGAAGTGCGTCGGATGCCGATGGCAAAACGCCGCCAGATCGTCATTGCTCAGCCGCTCATCGAGGTGCTCGTGAATGTACGCCAGCAGATCCTGCAGCCGCTCCTCGTCACGATTGCCGACAAGCACCGCGTCCGACGACGCCAGCTCCACGTATCGCGCCAGCAGCTGCAAAAGGTACGCCTTGGCGTTGAGGCGATCGGTCAGACGGTCGCTGTCGTTAGCCTCTGACAAACGGCGAAACAGCTCGCGCGACGGATCCTCCTCCCCCACCGTCACGATGTGTGGGAGTGACAGCAGCTGGGCCAGCTCGGCGTTCGGGTACAAATCGAAGTGGATCCAATATTTCTCAAGCGGCTCGCCGGGGATGTTACTGTACTTGTGCCGCACACCTGCCGGAATGAAAAACCACGATCCCGCCTCACCGTCGTAATCCTTCCCGTCAATGGTCAGGCGACAGCGCCCCTTCAGTATATAATAAAACTTATTCTGCACAAACGCGTGCTCCCGATACCACCATTCTCCTTCAGGCGGCAACGCAAACAAACCACCCAAATGGCACACCGCGTTCAGGTTCGCCACATACACGTCTTGTAGATACGCCATTTTTTGCCCTCCGACTTGCGCGCTAATTTTATACTCCTATCAACTATCTCTGTCCCTTTTCTTTTTATTCTAACAGCGGTATACTGACCTTGTCAAGTAAAAAGGAGGTCATCATTTATGAGTAGTATTGAGTACGCATACACCTATCCGCGCGAGCTGGAAAAGGCCAAGGCCGAGCAATGGCCCATCCTCATCCCCGTCGGCACGATTGAGTATCACTCCGCACATTGCCCGTTCGGCTGCGACACGCTGGCCGTTATGGGTTGGGTACGGGAGATCGCCAAGAAGGTCGACTCCGTGATTATGCCGCCCGTCTGGTACGGTGCTGCCAGCTACGCCGTGGCAGGCCCCGAAAAGAACAGCATCCACGTCGATTGCGACACGCTGGAGCAGTATATGTACTGTATTCTGAAGTCGCTGTTCAAGGCAGGCTTCACGCGCAACATTCACATCTTCATTATGCATCAGACGGAAGACTACAATCCGCAGTCGCTCGCCTGCATGAAGGCCGCCCGTAAACTGATCTTCGAGTACCTTGAGGAAACCGGCGGCACCGGTTGGTGGGGCAACAACGAAAACGCCGAGTTCTACTCCCAGCTTTTCGAAAAAGACAATCCGTGGAACTGGATCCGCGTACACGGTCCCCTCAAGAAAAGGCCCGAATATCTGCACGGCTTCGGCGGCGACCACGCCGGTAAATGGGAATGCGGCTATCTGGAGTACCTGTTCCCCGGCAGCATCAAGCTCGACCGCCTTTCCGAAACCGACGACTGGTTTGCCCAAACGGCACCTGAAATGGACGTTGAACTCGGCAAGCGTCGGATCGATCTGATGGTACGCTACTTCTTGGAAGAAATTGGACGAGGTGACTTATGCTGAACAAAGAAAATCGTTACGACTTTTTTGCTCGCCTTCTCCCCATCCACCGACCTGACCGCCGCAACAAGGCGCTGACACCTGCGGCAAACGAATGGGCGTTTCCGGAGGGCACGATCATCCGTCTGCCCGAAAACGCCGACAAGGTCATCCGCACGGCGGCACTCGATTTTATCGATTATCTGCTGACCTCGATGAACGTTTCTGCCCGTCTGACGTTTGAACAAACGGGCTTTGCTCACCTGAGCGTTTCCGTTGACAGCGAGGTCCCCGGCCCGATCGGCTACCGCATCACCACAAGCGCTGACGGCGTTACGCTCGTTGGCTCCGATCCGCGCGGTACGGCGCAGGGCTTCTACTCGCTGGAGGATCGTATGAACCTGCGCTGCGCCCCGTTTCTGGAGCACGGTACGGTAACGCGCCGTTCGCGTTTTCTCAGCCGCGCTGCCCACTCGCCGTTCGGTATGGGCGAATACACCGATGAATGCTTTGCGTGGATGTCGCATCTCGGCTACAACTCCATCAGCTTGTGGCTGAAGGACAGCGGCACTTCTCTGCGCGGTGACACCGTCAACGTCAACCTGCTGTGCGAGCGTGCCGAAAAATACGGCATTTCTGTCAGTGCTTGTCTGTTCCAGCTGCACGACCGTCATCCCGACGATCCCGGCGCACAAGAATACTACGACAAGCTGTACGGCGATTTCTTCGCCGCCTGCCCGAAGCTCAAGAGCGTCAGCCTCGTTGGTGGAGATCATATAGCGAATGGCATCCGACCACAGATGGAACGTCTTGTCGATCGTGGCAATGTGATCTGCGCCAAATTCGGCGGCGATGAGTTTGGGAAGCAGCTCACGCAGCGGCATACCGTCCGTGAAGA
>JAZQTE010000182.1:0-2931 GCA_045630505.1 Acutalibacteraceae bacterium
GGTGCGTGCCGATTTCTTGGAGTCCAACAAGGCGGCGGTCGACGCATTTTTGACCGAGTATAAGGCTTCGATCGAAGCAACGGCAGAGTTGGAAAAAACGGCAACGCTCTGCCAAACTTACGGTATCGTTCCGAAAGCCGCCGTTGCCAAAAAAGCTATCCCGAATTGCCAAATCACCTTCGTTTCCGGTGCGACGATGAAACAGCAGATCGCCGGCTATTACGCTATGCTGTTTAAAGCAAACCCCAAATCCATCGGCGGAGCGCTGCCCGACGACGCGTTCTACTATGAAGGCTAAACGCATTGGCATCGGCTTGGCCGTAGCCGCTTTTTGGGTTGCCTTATGGTGGGGAGTGGCGGCGCTTGTTGACCAGACGCTGCTCATCCCCACACCGTGGCAGGTGCTGACGGTCTTATGGCAGGTGATACGCACCGCTCTGTTTTGGAAAACGGTAGCCATCTCCTTACTGCGTATGCTGGGCGGCTTTGCCGCCGCCGTGGCAGCAGGCGTGCTTATGGCGGTGCTGACAGCGCGTTCTTCGTTGCTGCGCGCCTTGTTTTCCCCTCTGCTGCACGTGGTGAGAGCTGCGCCCGTGGCTTCGTTTATCATTTTAGCGCTGGTGTGGATCGTTACCGACGCAGTGCCGACGTTCATCTCCTTTTTGATGGTATTCCCCATCGTATGGGCGAACGTGGAAACGGGGCTGCAGCGCATTAGTCCCGAGCTGAAAGAGGTGGCAAGCGTGTACCGCTTGAGCCGCCGCCGAGTGCTTACCGTGTTGGTTATCCCTTCGGTGGCGCCGTATTTTCACGCTGCCTGCACGAGCGGCTTGGGCTTCGCTTGGAAATCTGCTGTGGCTGCCGAGGTGATCTGCCGCCCCGAGCTTTCCATTGGGCGGCAGCTGCAGGCGGCAAAGCTTTCGTTGGAGACGCCCGAGGTGTTTGCGTGGACAACGGTGGTGGTGCTGTTGAGTATGCTGCTCGAATGGCTGTTAAAACGGAGTAACCGCTTATACAACCAAGCAAAGCATCGCACTCTGCCGAGCGAGTCGCAAGGAGGTGGGGCGCAATGATCAGCTTGCAAAACGTATCGTTTGCCTACGGTGAAAACACCATATTACAAAACGTGTTTCTCACCTTGACCGAAGGGGCCGTGTGCTTTACCGCACCTTCCGGCAGCGGCAAAACCACGCTGCTGCGGTTGCTTGCCGAGCTGGAACGGCCGCAAAACGGTGCCGTGCTGCGTCAAGGTGAGCGTGTGGCCGTGCTGTTTCAGGAAAATCGGTTATTCCCGTGGTTGACGGTGGAGCAGAACGTAGCATTGGCGTGTCCCAAGGGTGACGTTGCACCGTATTTGGAGGCCGTGGAATTAACGGCTGACAAGGATAAATATCCCGAGGAGCTCAGCGGCGGTATGCAGCGCCGCGCCGCACTGGCTCGCGCGCTGGCGTTTAACGGCGACGTGCTGCTTTTGGACGAGCCGTTTACGGGGCTTGACAACGATTTGCGAGAACGCATCGCAAAAGCCATTACGGAACGCTTTCGCCCCCGTTGCACCGTACTGATCACCCATTCTCCCGAGGACGCTGCGCTGTTGAACGCACGCATTATCCCCCTTTCCTTTCCTCTGCAGGGAAAGATCGAGTTATAACGTAACACCGCCGTGCATTGCATCGGCGGTGTTTTATTATATTTAATATGGACAAAGAAAACTTTTTGTGCTACACTAAAAAGTGAGGTGAAAGCGTATGATTCACGATACTTTTTCGGCCGGTGTAGAGCCGGGAGGATTGCATTCTCACAATGAAATTAAAATTTTGATCTGCTATATGCTCAACGGTGTGCGTGAACCGCTGTCCCGCAATGCGGTGCTGGATATTCTCAGCGGCGACGGTATGGCCAATTTTTTTGATGCCAGCGCCGCCATCGACGATTTGGTGCAGCGCGGCAACCTCAACGAGGACGAAAACGGTTTGCTCACCGTAACCGATACGGGGCGCCACGCAGCGGCAACGCTGGCAGATATGATCCCCTTTACGCTGCGCGACCGTTCGGTGAGCGCAGGGCTGCGATTGCTTGCCCGTCAAAACAGTGAGCGTGAAAACAGCGCCGACGTTCTCAAAAACGAAAACGGCGTATGGATCGTGCGGTGCACCGTAGGAACCATGGCACCGCTGCTGAAATTTGATCTAACGGTGGGCGACGAGCTGCAGGCACACTACGTACGCGAGCGGTTTTTAAACGATCCGCTGCTGCTGTATCAAAGTATGATCGCATTGCTGACGGGCGGCGTGAAATACGATACCGCCGCCAATCGCGTTACCGTGGATTTACCGTAAGGAGCCGGCTATGGAAACAGCAGCAACCGTGCTGATCGTGGATGACGAGATGCGTATGCGTCGCGTTATTGCCGATTACTTGCATATAAAAAATTACCGTACCATAGAAGCGGCTGACGGTGTGGAGGCAATGGAAAAGTTCCACGCCGAGCGCCCCGATTTGGTACTGCTTGACGTGATGATGCCTCGTATGAACGGGTGGGACGTATGCCGTGCCATTCGCAAAACGGATACCACGCCGATCATTATGCTTACCGCACGCAGCGAGGAAAACGACGAGCTGCAGGGCTTTGAGCTGGGCGCAGACGAATATATTGCCAAGCCGTTCAGCTTGAAAATTCTGTTGGCGCGTATTGAGGCCGTGCTGCGGCGGCGCAGCGAGCCTGCCGATACACCTCCGCCGCTTTTGGACGTAGACCGTTTATCCCGCGAGGTGAAGGTGGGCGGCAACGCCGTGCAGCTGACGTACACAGAATTTGAATTGTTGGAATATTTAATGACAAACCGCGGCTTGGCGTTATCTCGCGATAAGATCTTAGACAGCGTGTGGCGCTACGATTACGACGGTGACGCCCGCACGGTGGATACGCAC
>JAZQTE010000183.1:0-7978 GCA_045630505.1 Acutalibacteraceae bacterium
AAAGCTATATCGACACCAATGCGCTGCGACTGGACGTCTACCGTCGCATTGCGGATATTCGCACCGAAGACGATTCCTTTGACGTGTACGACGAGCTGATCGACCGCTTCGGTGATCCGCCTCCTGCCGTTCAAGGCTTGATCGACGTGGCGCTGATGCGCAATATGGCGGCCAATGTGGGTATTTATGAAATTCGCCAAACCGCCGACACGCTGCTGCTCTATCAGCGCGAATTGGATTTGGAGATCGGTTCCAAAATGTCGGCAGCCTTATCGGGGCGTGTGATGATCAACGCCGGCCCGAAGCCGTATTTAGCGGTGAAGATACGGCAAGGTATGTCCTCGCTGGATACACTGCGCGAAGCGCTGCAGGCGGTAACGCCCAAGAAGGAAGAAAACCCGTGAGCCGCCCTCATCACCCGTGGAAACGGCCCCTCGCCGTGCTGTTGCTCGGCGTGCTGCTCATTGCCGCCACGGTAGGCGCCGTTTTTTGGCAGCTGGGTTTCACCGTTTCGCCGAAGGACTGGGCAGCCACGCACACCACCGCCCCGTTGCGTCTATCGCTGAACACCGCTACGACAGAGGAGCTGTTACAGCTGCCCGATATGACGGAGGAGCTTGCTGCCGCCATCGTTGATTTCCGCAGCCGCTCATACCCCTTCCGTTCAGTGGAGGAGCTGCTGCAGCTTTACGGCGTTACCGAAGAGCTGTATAACCGTTGGAAGCCTTATATATATGTATAAAATAAACTGCGCATTCCGATGGGAACGCGCAGTTTATTGTTGGGCAAAAAAACAGACGGCACTTTTCGTGCCGTCTTGTTTTCTTTTTGTTAGGACTTTTTCTTGAAGAAGCCGATGATGTCTTCGTTGTCATCATCAAAGCCGCCCAGCGTGTTGTCGGTAGGGGCTTCGTAGGAACCGTCGGCCGAGAAGCCGGTAGCGAGCAACGTGATGCACAGCTCGTCGTCCATCGACTCATCCAGCGCAAGGCCCCAAATGAGGTTACAATCGGGGTGAGCAGCTTCTTGGATGATGGTGCAAGCCGTCATAACGTCTTCCAACGGTACGTCGGCCGAAGCCGTTACGTTCACGATAACACCGGTAGCACCGTTGATGGTGGTTTCCAGCAGGGGGCTGGCGATAGCTGCACGAGCAGCCGCTTCGGCCTTTTCCTTACCTTCGGCACGGCCGATACCCATGTGAGCATAGCCTGCATCCTTCATAACGGCGGTAACGTCGGCAAAGTCGAGGTTGATCACAGCCTCGGTGGTGATGAGTTCCGAAATGGACTGCACACCCTGACGCAGCACGCTGTCGGCTGCTTGGAACGCATTGGTGATGGTGATGCGCTGATCGCTCACGAGGCGCAGACGCTCGTTGGGGATAACCACCAGGCTGTCTACGTGCTCACGCAGAACGGCAATACCGTTTTCGGCCTGCTCCATACGGCGACGACCTTCAAAAGCGAAGGGCTTGGTTACGATACCCACGGTGAGAATGCCCATATCGCGAGCGATTTCGGCAACCACGGGAGCAGCACCCGTACCCGTGCCACCGCCCATACCGGCAGTGATGAACACCATATCGGCGCCCTTGAGGACGGACACGATCTCGTCGCGGCTTTCTTCCGCGGCACGCTGACCTTTTTCGGGGTTGGCACCTGCGCCCATACCGCGAGTGAGCTTTTCACCGATCTGCAGCTTCACCGAAGCCTGCGAACGCATCAGGGCCTGATGGTCGGTGTTGATAGCTACAAACTCCACGCAAGAAATACCGGCAGCCACCATACGGTTTACGGCGTTTCCGCCGCCGCCACCGACACCGATAACCTTAATCTGTTGAGTACCTGCATTCATGAATTCTTCCTGTTCGAATTCGACGCTCATAAAACTTCCTCCGTTCATATTTTCTCAGCTTCGCTGTAGTATTATTTACACAGTGTTACAAAACACCGCAGTTTACCTATTTAATTTTACCACATAACGCAAGGGATTTCAACACTAATTTTCGTACTTTTTAAAAAATTTTTTCAGTTTTTTACCGTGCGGCTGTTGTGGTGGTCGTTGCGGTAGTTTTATCGTTTTCCGGCACCGCCGTTTGCACCTTGTCGGCGTTTAAAATCGACGACGGCGTAAACACGATCACGGGGGAGGAAACCGTGTTATCGGAATATTGGCTTAGGTTGAGTACACCGGTGGCCGTGTCGCCGTGGCGACTTAAGATCTTCGGAATGGCGCTTACCGTGGCAGCGATTTCATAGGTGAGATTGGAATCGTTTCCCAGCGCCACGATGATTTGATTTTTCCAATTCAGCCGAATGTTGGCGCGGTCAGACAAATCGATCTCACCCACGCCCGTGAGCCCGTTATTTTGCATGGCGGCACAAATTTCTCGCACAATTGCCAGATCCCGTTCGTGCAGCACCACCTCGCCGAGCGTGTCGCCCGTGATAGCCGCGCCCTTTAAATACAAACGGCGGAACGGACGCTCACTTTCGATCGGCAAATACATCAGCGCTTGTCCGTTTTGCCCCACCACCATCCATTTGCCGTCCACCGACTCTTTGTTTGCCGCATACACGGCGCAAAGCTCCTCGGCTTCGGTGATCTTAATGGTGGCGTTACGTTTGAAATCAATATCGATCTCTACCGTTTCCGCATACGGAAACGCGCTTTTTATTTTCTTTACGGCGGCGTTTTTGTTCACGGAAAAAACACTTTGGCCGATCTTGATACCGCTTGTGCCGATGATCGCATCGTCGTTATACCGCGTGTTCCCCTCCACCGACAGCGTTTCCACAGCCAGCCACTGTTTGGTTTCGCCCGTTTCGGCATCGGTGGTTTGAAACGCGGTGGGCAGCATCAGCAGCGTTCCCACGAAAAGTGCGATAATTAAAAACCACAGCACAAGAAACAGCTTGACTCGTGCTTTCGTACGACTCCGGCTGCTTCGTCTTCTCCTTGCTGTTTTGCGTTTCATAATTCGTCATCCTCAATTTAATCACTGTCTTTTAGTATAAGAGATGCGCCCGCCGCTGTCAAGCCCTCGACCAACGCTTCGTATCCTCTCGCCAAATGCTGCAGCTCGCTGATCTCGGTTCGCCCCGACGCCTGCAACCCCGCAAGCACCAACGCAGCGCCGCCGCGCAGGTCGGTGCACTGAACGGGCGCACCCGAAAGCGTACACACGCCCTCCACAACGGCCACACGCCCTTCCACTTTCACACGGGCACCCAGCCGCATCAGCTCACCCACGTGCTTAAAGCGGCTTTCAAAAATCGTTTCCACAAACACGCTCGTGCCCTCTGCCACGCACGCCATTGCCATTAACAACGCTTGCGCATCGGTGGGAAAACCGGGATACGGCAGCGTACGCACGCTTTTTACACGCCCCAGCCGCTTCGGTGCCGTTACCAGCAGCTCCTCGCTTCGCACGGTAAGCTCGCAGCCCATTTCCTCAAAGAGCGGCAACACCGCTTGCAAATGCGCGGGACACACGTTTTTAAGCAACAGCGAGCCTCCCGTAACGGCCGCGGCTCCCATATAGGTTACGGCTTCAATGCGGTCGGGGATCACCGAATGACAGCACCCGTGCAGCCGTTCCACGCCGTCGATCACCACGGTGCTTTCACCTGCGCCGCGAATACGCGCACCGCAGGCGTTTAAAAAATCGCAAAGATCCACGATCTCCGGCTCACGGGCCGCATTGTAGATCACGGTCGTTCCGCGAGCGGTTGCCGCGGCAAGCAATATATTTTCCGTCGCTCCCACACTGGGGAAAGACAGCGTGATGGGGCACCCCGTAAAGCGTTCCTTCACAAAGCAGCGCAAGCGCCCACCCTCCTCTTGGATGGTGAGTCCCATTTGTCTGAGCGCCGACAAATGCAGATCGATGGGGCGCGGGCCCAGCTCACAGCCGCCGGGAAACGAAAGCTCCGCTTTGCCCATACGCGCGGCGATAGCTCCCAAAAAGACGATGGAGGAGCGCATTTCTCGCATCAGCGTATCGGGGATACTGTACTCATTCGGAGCAGCAGCGCCCACGGTGATCACATCATCCTGCCGCAAAACACGGCACCCCAAATGCCGCAAGATCGCCGACGCTGCACGGACATCCGACAGTGACGGGCAATTGTGCAGCTCACACGTGCCCTCTACCAACAGCGTGGCCGCCAGCAATGGGAGCGCACTGTTTTTGGCTCCGTGAATATGTACGGTACCGTGCAAGCGGTGACCGCCCTCAACAACAAGCTTCGCCATATTGATAGCCCCTTTCCGCAACGAGCATAAGTGCTTATACACCATACTATGCCGCGAGCAGAAAGGGGTGCGATATCACAATAAAAATTGTTTTATAACCGTTAAAATACGGGTGTCGGCATCGGTAACGGCCGCCTCGGCAGCCGCCGCGCCCATACGCGCCAGCACATCAGGCTGCAATGCCGTTTTTTGAATTTCCTGCCACAGCCGCTCGGCGGAAAGATCTTTTTCTTCCAAGCACACGGCGGCTCCGCGATCGGCAAGCGCCATCGCGTTATAATACTGGTGGTTTTCCGCCACGTACGGCGAAGGCACCAAGATAGACGGCTTTCCAAGAGCAGGCAGCTCGCTGAGCGTCATCGCTCCGCAACGGCTGATAACGAGATCCGCTGCCGCCATACAACGCGGCATATCGTCAATATACTCGCGCACGCGCACGTGTACGCCGTCGGGCGTGATACCGTGCTGCTGCAGCAACGACTGCACACGCGTATGATTTACGCCGCGCCCCGTGCCGATAATGAATTGCACCTGCTCGGCACCCACTTGCTGCAGCACGCCCACGATGGCCTCATTGAGAGGACGGGCACCCAAGCTGCCGCCGAAGCACAGTACCAGTGGCCGTTCGTCCACGCCCAATTCGCGACGAGCATCCTCGTGGTCTACCGTAATAAGGTCGCGACGCAGAGGATTGCCCGTTACGATCACGTTAGCGGAGGACGGCAAATGTTTTCGTGCCGCTTCATCGGAAACCAGTACCGCTTTGGCGTGCGGAGCCAGCATCTTTACCGTGACACCGGGCAGGGCGTTGGACTCGTGAACCACCACGGGAATGCCCATTTTGGCGGCGCGGCGCAAAATAGGGCCGCACACATAACCACCCGTGCCGATGGCAATATCGGGTTTAAATTCACGTAAAATGCGAGCCGCCTCGTGCCCTGCCGTAACGGCGTGATACGCCGCTATCACGTTCTTTTTTATATTTTCCGCCGATAAACGGCGCTGAAAGCCCTCTACCTTCACGGTGCGAATAGCATATCCCGCTTGCGGTACGAGCTGCGTTTCCATACGCCCCTCGGCTCCCACAAACAAAAACTCTGCTTGCGGATATTCCTGCTTGATCGCTTCGGCGATCGCCAGCGCCGGATTGATGTGGCCGGCCGTGCCGCCGCCCGTCATAAGAACGCGCATCGTGCTTCCTCCTTATGATTTTCCTGCATAATAGCGCCCGTGCCGTGAGATCGACAGCATAACGCCCATTTCCATCAACAACATAATCATTGACGAGCCGCCGTAGCTGAAGAACGGCAGGCTGATGCCCGTGTTCGGCATCGAGTTGGAGATAACCGCCAAATTCATCACCACCTGCAAGCCAAGCTGCGTGGTTATGCCGATGGCCAGCAGCGAGCCGAATTTATCGGGGGCTTGCATACCCACCATAAATCCGCGCCACAGCAAAAACACGAACATTAAAATGATAACGACGGCGCCGATCCAGCCCAGCTCCTCGCAAACGATGGAAAAAATAAAGTCGTTTTGCGGTTCGGGAAGGAACAAGTGCTTTTGCCGCGAATTGCCGAAGCCTTCGCCGATAAGGCCGCCCGAGCCGATGGCGTACAGCGATTGCACCGTTTGCCACGCAACGTCACGCCCCGTGCGGGTTTCGTCGTATTTTACGTTGGAATTATACACGCCGAGCGGATCAGCCAGCACGTCGAAACGGTCTTTTTCATACCCGAGAACGAACACTGCTACGAATACCAAAACCACACCGGCCGCCACCAAAAGTGCCAACCAGCGGCCGCGCGTACCGCCGATAAACATCATGGCAAAGCCCAGCGCCGCCACCAAGATCGTACCCGAAAGGTGCGGCTCGGGTAGGATCAGCACACACGCAGCTCCCAGAAAGCCGATAAGTGACCAAAAGCCCTTGCCGGCTTTTTTCATATCGTCCTTGTAATGAACGATCAGATGCGCAAACAGCAATACGATGGCGAATTTTGCCAGCTCCGACGGTTGAAAGCGAAAGGCGGCGGTAAACTTGATCCAGCGATGCACACCGTGCGTTGCAGGAAGCAACAGCACCACACCGAGCAGCAGCTCGGAAATCACGAAGATGGGGAACGCCAGCCAGTGCAGCACGTGGTAATCAACGAAGGAAATGCCCGTCATCAGCACAAGACCGAGGATAACGAACTTGATTTGGCTGCTGATATAATAATAGCTGTCGCCGTCGTTCATATAATACGAATACGCATAGCTGGCGGAGTAAAGCGAAATAAGCCCTACCACCAGCACGAGCAGCATCGACACCAAAAACACCTTATCCACCGATGCGGGGCGTGTGATAAAAAGACGGTTTCTCGGGGGCAACGAGGCCTCGGGAGCAGTCCACAGCTTCCAAAAGGCCGCCCATCTTCCTTTCTTCTTTTCTTCCACAAAAATCCTCCTTTGCCCCACGTTACCGCGCAAGTAGCATACTCACGACACCGCCCGCGACGGTGACGGCCGAAAACACGATTACAATTTTATTCTCACTCCACCCACACATTTCAAAATGATGGTGAAGCGGACTCATCTTAAACAAGCGTTTACCGTGGGTGATTTTGAAATAGGATACCTGCAGTACCACCGACAGCGTTTCCGCCACGTATACGATCCCCAGCGGCACCAGCAGGAAGGGCTGTTCAATGCCAAATGCCACCGCGCAAAGCACACCGCCAATAAACAGCGAGCCCGTATCACCCATAAACACACGGGCAGGATGAATATTCCACACCAAAAAGCCCGTGAGTGCGCCTGCCAATGCCGAGCAATAGATGCCGTAGCCCACGGAGTTGCCGCACAGCGCCAACAAAAACAGCACCGCCACCACCGATACCGAGCCGCAAAGGCCGTCGATACCGTCGGTGAGGTTGGTAGCGTTGGTGATCGCTACGATAATAAACATAGCAATGGGGATAAACCAAATGCCCGCCTGCCAAAAGCCGACGAACGGAATATACATTTTGGTGGCACCCGTAAAATACATCGTTACGGCGTAGGCTCCCGACACCAGCAGCTGCGCCAGCATTTTTTGGCGGCTGGTAAGGCCGAGGTTGCGTTTGCGCACCACTTTAATGAAATCGTCCAAAAAGCCGATAGCACCAAAGCCCACTGCCAAAATCAGTCCGGCAAATAAACGAGAGGTTTCGCCCAAGGTATGGTGAGGGCGCACCACCTTAGCGGCAGGCAGCAGCCATTGGCACACCGCCATCGCCACGGGTACGGTTATCAGCATAGCGGCAATAAAGATCACACCGCCCATCGTGGGGGTGCCTTGCTTGGCTTTGTGCCACGCAGGGCCTTCTTCCCGAATGGTTTGCCCGAATTTCAAGCGATGTAGCGCAGGGATCATTATTTTCCCAAACCGTTCGGCCAGCAAAAACGCTGCCAGCGCCGTTACTATCCACACAACCGCAACCGTGATGTTCATTCTTGTCACTCCTTAATTCAGCAAAGACTGCAGCGCCTCTGCCACGATCTCTCTTTCATCCAGATGGATCGTACCTTCTTTTAAAATCTGATACGTTTCGTGCCCTTTGCCGGCAAGCAATATCGTATCGCCTGCCTGCGCCGTCGTCACGGCGTGGCGTATTGCCTCGATACGGTTCACGATCACCGTGTACGGCTTGCCCGTTTTTACCACACCGGGAAGAATATCCTCAATGATGGCTTC
>JAZQTE010000184.1:0-1632 GCA_045630505.1 Acutalibacteraceae bacterium
CGGGCTTCGTTTCTTTTTATAAACCAATTATGTTCGACAACGCTTCCACGTCTTCACGCTTGGCCTCGGGCAGATGTGCCAGCGGGAACGGGAGCTCCAAACTGTCGTATTTCGTTTGGCACAGCTTGCGAAACGGCAACAATTCCACCTTGTCTACGCACGGGTGGGTTATCGCCACCTCGCGCAAGGCCAACGCGTTTTCTTTGGTATCGTTCAGCGTGGGGATAATCACCTGCCGCAACGTGGTGGGGATCTCTTGTTCGTTTAAATAGGCCAAAAACGTTTTCACGGGCTCTATAGAACAGCCCACGTATTCACGGTAATCGGCATCATTTGTGTATTTGTAATCCAGCAATACACGGTCGGTCACCGCCAACGCCTGCTTCACGGTATCGTTCAGCACGCAGCCCGAGGTATCCAGACAGGTGTTCAGTCCGGCCTCTCGGCAGAGAGTAAATACGTCGCGTACGAAAGCGGCTTGCGCAAGCGGCTCACCGCCCGACAGCGTGATGCCGCCATCTTCCCCAAAATATTCGCGGTAGCGTATGGCCTTTTGCACCAGCTGCTCGGGCGTGTATTCCGTGCCGCCGCCAAAGTCCCACGTATCGGGATTGTGGCAGCACGCACAGCGCAGCGGACAGCCCTGCAAAAAGGCTACAAACCGCACGCCGGGGCCGTCTACCGTACCAAGGCTTTGCAGGGAATGGATACGGCCGTTGCTCATACGACTTCGTGGAAGGTACGGCTGATCACTTCACGCTGCTGCTCACGAGAGAGCTTGTGGAAGTTCACGGCATACCCCGAAACACGAATCGTCAGATTCGGGAACGCATCGGGATTTTTGTAGGCCTCGATCAGCGTTTCGCGGTTGAGCACGTTCACGTTAATGTGGTGTGCACCCTTGGCAAAATAGCCGTTGAGGATCGCTACCAAATGGTCGATGCGTTCCTCGGCCGTCTTGGCCAATGCGTCGGGTGTGATGGAGAAGGTGTTGGAAATACCGTCACGGCAATCCTCGTACTTGATCTTCGCCACCGAGTTAAGCGATGCCAGCGCACCGTTTTCTTCACGGTTGTGCATCGGGTTGGCACCGGGTGCAAAGGGTGCGCCGGCGGCACGGCCGTCGGGGGTTGCTCCCGTGTGCTTGCCGTACATCACGTTGGAGGTGATGGTAAGCACCGACAGCGTATGCACCGCATTACGGTAGGTGGGTGTTTTACGCAGCTCGGTGATCATACGGTGTGTCATATCACGGGCGATCAGATCCACACGGTCGTCATCGTTGCCGTATTTCGGGAAATCGCCTTCCGTCTTAAAGTCGGTAATATAGCCAAATTCGTCCTTTACGGGGCGCACGGTGGCGTACTTAATGGCCGACAGCGAATCCGCCACAACCGAAAGACCGGCTACGCCAAAGGCCATCAAGCGTTCCACTTCGGTATCGTGCAGCGACATCTGCGATTTTTCGTAGGCGTATTTGTCGTGCATATAGTGGATCACGTTCATCGTGTTCACGTACAGCTTGCTCAACCACGTAATATACACGGCATAGCGTTCCATCACGGCATCGAAATTCAGCGTATCGCCGTCCATCACGGGCATCTGCGGGCCGATATGCATACCGCTGGTGGT
>JAZQTE010000185.1:0-2583 GCA_045630505.1 Acutalibacteraceae bacterium
GACCACGATAACCTCAGCCACAGCCGCAGCGGGCTCAGTGGTAGGATCCTGATCGCCGTTGTTATAGTACTCCGGACGATACAGGAACAGCACCTGGTCGGCGTCCTGCTCGATAGAACCGGATTCACGCAGATCGGCCAGCGCAGGACGGTGATTGGATTGTTTTTCCGTACCACGCGACAGCTGTGCGCACACCATTACCGGAATATCCAATTCCTTGGCCATAATTTTTAGATCACGGGTGATCTTACTCACCTGCTGCACGCGGTTTTCGCTCTTTTCCTCACTACCGATGAGGCCCAAATAGTCGATGATCACAAAATCGATTTTCTTCATACGGCGCAGGCGGGCTTTAATCGTACCCACGGTGATACCTGCCGTATCGTCCAAATAGATGGGGGCCTTGCACAAGGCGCTGGAGGCATAGGCCATACGTGTCCATTCATCGGGTGTCAGGTTACCCGTACGCAGCTTTTTCGAAGACACCTTCGCCTCCGATGATAAGAAACGGTTTACCATCTGCTCACGGGACATTTCCAAGTTAAAAATAGCGACGGTGCGATTTTGCTGCATCGCTACGTTACGAGCTATATTAAGCGCAAAGCTCGTTTTACCCATACCGGGACGCGCACCGACGATAATGATATCCGAACGGTTCAAGCCCGTGGTAATCTCGTCCAGTGCGGCAATACCCGAAGGGATACCCACATATTTCTCGCGTTCCGACGAATTGAGTTTTCCGTACAACTCGTAGTTCGAAGCGATAACGTCTTGAATCGGTACCAGACCGCCTTGGTGCTGGTCTTGGCGAATATCAAAGATCTTTTGCTCGGCGTGTTCGATAAGCACGCGAGCCTCTACACCCGGGCTGAGAGCCTCATCCATAATTTCGCGCGAGGCGCGAACCAGTGAGCGAATCTCATACTTTTCTCGCACGATACGGGCGTAGTTGCCGATATTGGAGATCGACGGCACGATCTGTGCCAGCTTCAACAAATAGGCTTTGCCTTCCTCGCCCGAAAAGAAGTCTACCGAGCGCAGCGCTTCCAGCACGGTAACAAAATCGATTGTTTTGGACTCCAGCATCTTTTGCAGCATAATGCGATAGATCGCCTGATGCTCCGCCAGATAAAAATGCTCGGCACGCAGTACGTCACCCACTTGATGAATACCGCCGGCATCCATCAAAATAGCACCCAATACTGCTTGCTCCGCTTCTAAGCTGTAAGGCAGATTTAATTCGTCAAACACGGCTTCGTTTGCCATGGCGCTTCACATCCTTGCTTGATTTACTCCGTTACCATAACCGTGATCTTTGCAGATACACCCTGCGGAAATTTCAGTTCCGCTTCGTACGCACCGAAGGCTTTGGCATCCGCCATTGCAATCTTGCGCTTATCAATCGTTACGTTATACTGCTTGGCCAGCTCTTCCGCTACCTCTTTGGTGGTAACAGAACCGAACAAGCGGCCGTTTTGACCTGCACGCGCCACCACCTTCACGGTTTTTCCTTGCAGCTTGGCGGCCGCATCCTCGGCTTCCTTCTTCTCTACCGCCAAGTGATGCAAACGAGCGTCTTCTTTGTTTTTTAAGTCATTCATCGCCTGCGCATCGGCTTCCACAGCCAAGCCGCGAGGCAACAAAAAGTTACGGGCATAACCATCGGACACCTGCACGAGCTGGCCCTTTTTACCCTGACCTTTAACGTCTTGCTTTAAAATAACTTTCATTTTATTCCCCTGCTTTCTTCTGTTGTTCTCGTTGTGCATTTTGCGCGTGTTCACGGGCTTCAAGCACCGTGTCTATCGCCTCGCGCAGGCGATTTACGGCAGTTTCTTCGCTGTCGGCCTTTATATAGGCTCCTGCCATCGTTTGATGGCCGCCACCACCGATTTCTTCCATAACCAACTGCACGTTGACGTTGCCGTACGACCGCGCCGATACGTTAAAACCGCTTCCGTCGGCATACAGTACAAACGAGGCCTCGACGCCCTTCACACACAGCAGCTCGTCTGCCGCTTGCGAAGCGGCAATACGCAGCTGCGTACCTGCCTCGGTATCGGCACACGCGATGGCCGTTACGTCACGGTAGCGTTGTGCTGCCGAAATAATCTCGGCCTTCAACTGATAGGTATCCATCGATTCGGAGAACAGTCGCTTCACCTTCACCGTATCGGCACCCATTCGCCGCAGATACGCCGCCGCTTCAAATGTGCGCACCCCTGCTTTCATTACGAAGCTGCGCGTGTCCAGCATAATGCCCGAAAGCAACGCTTCGGCACCAAGGCGCGACAGCTGCGTATTGGGCATATACTGTGCCAGTTCTGCCACCATTTCCGAAGCGGAACTGGCATTTGGTTCGTGATAAAACAACTTGGCGTTGTTAATATAATCCACCATCTTGCGGTGATGGTCGATCACTACCACCGTTTTAATACGGCGATACAGCTCGGGAAAATCCAGCCGCGCCGGCTCGTGAATATCCGTGATGATCAGCAGCGTATTATCCGTCACCATCGTAAACGCATCTAACGAATCAATGAAAATATCGTTATCGTATTGATCATCAAGCGCTGCTGCGAG
>JAZQTE010000186.1:0-7766 GCA_045630505.1 Acutalibacteraceae bacterium
GTGCCGAACCTGATGATCGGCTTCGGCATTGATGAGATCCAAGCCGAATACGTGGCGGAGATCAAGCTGCGCCATTTGAACCGTGAGTATATCTTAAAACGCTTGGATGAAGTGGAAGCGCTGGAAAAGTCCATTGAAGAAATGGAAGATATCTTAAAAAGCTCGCGCCGCGTGAAGGGGATCATTGTGGACGAGCTTAAGGCTGTGGCGAAAAAATACGGCCAGCCGCGCCGCACCACGCTGATCTATGCGAGTGACCTGCAGGAGCAGGAGGAGGACGAAGCGGAGGATATTCCGGATTATCCGTGCACGCTGTTCTTTACGGCGGAAGGGTACTTTAAAAAGATTACGCCGCAATCGTTGCGTATGAGCGCCGAGCACAAGCTGAAAGAGGGCGACCGCATTACGCAAACGGTGGAAACCAATAACCGTCAGGAGCTGTTGTTCTTTACGAATCTTGGTAACGTGTACAAAACGCGTGCTTCGGAATTTGCCGACACCAAGGCCAGTGTGTTGGGCGATTACGTGGGCAGCAAGCTCGGCTTTGAATCGGGCGAGTCGGCCGTGTATATGGCGGTAACCACGGATTATAAGGGCTACGTGGTATTTTTCTTTGAAAACGGTAAGGCGGCGAAGGTGGAAATGTCGGCCTACTCCACCAAGTCCAACCGCCGCAAGCTGGTGGGTGCGTTCTCTACCAAATCGCCGCTGGTGGCAATGTTCTATATTCCCGAAGACAGAGAATTTTTTGTGGCATCCACGGCAGGTCGCCGTTTGATCGTGCACACGGGTGCCGTTGCTGCTAAAACGACACGCAGCACGCTGGGCGTGCAGGTGATGACGCTGAAAAAGCAGCACACTGTGGAATCGGTGGTGCCGTTTGAGGACGGTATGGTTGCCAAGGCGGCACGCTACCGTACACGCACGCTGCCCGCAGCAGGCGCCTTGCTTTCTGCCGAAGATGTGGGCGAGCAAATGACGTTGCTGTAAAAACAGTATTGCCGAGTGTTTCCACTCGGCAATACTCGGCAGCGAATACCGCAAACGCAAGCGAACAACGTATTAACTGCCGAGAATAGATTGCCCCTTTTACGGGAAATGATACACTTGTTTTAAAAAATACTTGCGTTTTTTAAAGTTGTGTGTTATGATTATATGCGTAATTTTGTGCTGTAAGGTCAAGGAGGATCTTTATTATGACAGTTTGGGAAATTGTAATTGGTGCGATTCTTATCGTGTTTTCGATCATCATCATCGCTGTGGTGTTGCTGCAGGAGGGGCGTCAGGCAAATCTGGGTGCCATTTCCGGTGCTGCCGATTCCTTTTTAGATAAGGGCCGTGCTCGCAGCGTGGATGCGTTTTTGGCTCGCTGGACGAAATGGCTGGCTATTGCGTTCTTCGTTTTGGTGCTGGGCGGCATGCTGATCACCAAATTCTTGGGCGCCTAATTAACAGTTTGTGAAAGACTCCCTGTGGCGACATAGGGAGTCTTTATTTTTGGAGGATACTATGGGTAGGTTTTCGGGCATTCTTATTGTTTCGGATATCGACGGAACGCTGTATAACAGCGAAGGGAAGGTAAGTGACAAAAATCGCCGCGCGCTGGAGTATTTTAAAAGCGAGGGAGGTTTGTTTACGCTGGCTTCCGGCCGTTCGTACTTGGACGTTTTGAAGATCGACGGTGAACTGCAACTTGCCAACACGGCGCTTATCGGCACGAACGGTGCCGTTATCGGTGATCACGAAGGCAACGTTTTGTATCAAAGCCGTTTCGAAAAGGGACTGGATAAAGCTATTCGCCGTGTGCTGGATGCGGTGGATTATTGCGATGCCGAATTCGTTACTCCCGAATACATTACCGCGTATCGCCCCACGGAAATGACAAGACTTCACGGGCAATACGTCAGTGACCGCTTTACCACGTTATCCTCGTTGGACGATATTCCGGAGGATACGGCGATGGTGTCGTTTTGGATGATGGACGATCGCATTGAAGATTTTAAAAGAACGCTCACCGAGCTGGGGATCGACCGTGAATATTTGGCGTTTCAAGGCTTTCGGTATGCGGTGGAAATGGTGCCTCTCGGGCAGGGGAAGGGCTTTGCAGCGCGTCGCTTAAAGGAAATAACGAACTGCCATACCTTGGTGTGCGCAGGGGATAGCGGTAACGATATCACGATGCTGGAAGCGGCAGATATTTCGTTCGCTCCGTCGAATGCGTTGCCCGAAGCGTTGGCTGCCGCCAAGGTAACACTGACTCGCTCCTGCGATGAGTCGATCTACGAGGAGATCGTGGCGCGTTTGTAACCCAACGGCGTGAGATTACTACTTGTTTATGCTATTTAATTATGATATACTAACATTGCGAGAGGATGTGTGATTATGAGAGCCTTTTTATTGGGCGACGTATGCCCAAACTCCACCAGCAAAGAGCCCTTTGCGGCCGGCGATGTAGAAACCTTATTTACCGACACGCTGCCTTTGTTTGAAGGGAACGACATCAATTTTGTGAACTTGGAATGCGCGCTGACAAACACCACCGAAGGGATAAAGAAGTGCGGTCCGGTGCTGCGTGCTACTCCTCGTGTGGCCGAGGTACTTAAAGCGGTAGGCGTTAACTATGCCGGTGCTGCGAACAACCACTTTTTTGATGCAGGTGTGGAGGTTGCGCACGAATCGCTGAAGTATTTGGCGGATGCCGGTATCACCGTAACGGGCTACGGCAAGGACTACGAGGACGCCCGTCGCAACTTAACGGTCGAAAAAGACGGCGAGCGCGTGGCAATCGTGGCTGTGTGCGAGCACGAATACAACTATGCACGCGAGGACCGTATGGGTAGCCGCGGCTTTTCAGCATTCGATACCATTGACGATATCCGTGCCGCCAAGGCCACGCACGACCGAGTGATCGTAGCGTATCACGGCGGCTGCGAATATTGTCAGTATCCGTCACCCCGTCTGCGCGACGTGTGTCGTGCTATGGTGCGTGCCGGTGCTGATCTTATTCTGTGTCAGCACAGCCATTGCTTGGGGTGTTACGAGGAATACGAAGGCGGCCATATTTTGTACGGGCAGGGCAACTCGCATTTTGTCAGCCCCAAAAACAAGCACGCTACGTGGCACGATTCGATGGGCGTGTTTTACGATACCGTAAACAACACCGTGGAGTTCGTTCCCATCACCGGCACGGAAAACGGCATTACGCTGACGAAGGGCGAAAAGAAGGACGCGGTCGTGAAGGCGTTTGAGGAACGCAACGCCTCGCTGAAGGATGGTACGTGGCGTGAGCATTGGCACGAATTCTGTGAATCCAAACGCCATTTTTATATGGATTTGGTGGTAGGACCTTGCTACGGCGAAAACGCCACCGAGGACGACAACGAAACCTTCAACCATTGTATTCGCTGTGAGGCGCATTTGGATATTCTGCACGAGCTTTGCCCCACGTGGTATTTTACAAAGAACTAACAAAAGCAGCCGCAAGGCTGCTTTTTTCATATCCAAGCCGCTGTCTTCATACAGTATAACGGAAGGAGGCGGCAAGATGGTATGGTGGTTGCAGGCGGTGCTGTATACGGCAGGTGCTGTGTGTGCCGTGGTGCTGTTACGGTCGCTGGTGCGAGGAAGGCGGCCGATTCGCGATTTGTTTGTGGGCACGGTGCAGGGGGCGTGTGCGTTGGCGGCGGTCAACGTGGCAGGAGCGTTTACGGGCGTGTCACTCGGTATTAACTGGTTTTCAGTGGTGGCGTGTTCGGCGTTTGGCGTGCCGGGTGTGATCGGAATGTTACTTTTGAAATTGATTTTTGCACTGTAAGTGTGGTATACTGTGTTACGGGTGATAACGATGAACAAACGACCGCACAGCCACACACTTACAGAGAACGAGAAAAACGGTGTGGTATATTACAGCTTTCCTGCGTTTGATGCCGTGCCCTTTGTGCGCCACGGTTTTTCCACACGCCTTGGCGGCGTGAGCAGCGGAATTTTTGAAAGTATGAATTTAAGCTATACCCGCGGTGACGACGCTGCCTGCGTGCGCGAAAATTTTGCACGCTTTTGCGCGGCGGTGGGGGTGGACAGCCGCGATGCGGTGGTGTCTGCACAAGAGCACCACACCGTGGTGTACAACGCTACTGCGGCCGACCGTGGGCGCGGTGTGACGCGTGAACGCGGCTACACCGATATCGACGGCTTGCTTACCGATGAACCGAACGTGGTGCTGTTTACACAGTACGCCGATTGCGTGCCGCTGTTTTTTGCAGACCCCGTAAAGCGTGTGGTAGGTACGGCTCACGCTGGCTGGCGCGGTACTGCCGCCGAAATGGGGGCTGTGATGGTAGAACGTATGGTGACGGATTACGGCTGCCACCGCGAGGATATTTTGGCGGCGGTAGGGCCGTCGATCGGCCCGTGCTGTTTTGAGGTGGACGAGCCCGTTCGCGAAGCCTTTTTATTTGCTGAGGAATGTATTGAACCAAAAGGCAACGGCAAATACCATATTGATTTGTGGGAGGTTAACCGCCGCACGTTGCTGAAAGCGGGAATAACGCCGGAGCATATTACCGTGACGGATCTGTGCACACGCTGTTATCCCGATGTGTTTTGGTCGCATCGGGCCACGGGCGGCAAGCGCGGCAGCTTGGCAGGCTGTATTGCGATAGCAGAATAAAAGAAGCACCACGCGATTTGCGTGGTGCTTTGCTTTACAGTGTTCCGTTTTTAAATTCTTCGGCAAACCATACCGAGGGGAGAGAAAATTCGCGGCCGTTCAGGTAGTCCAGTTCGTCGGCCGAGGATTCGAAGGCGAATTTTAAACGATAGGAGCACAACGCTTGCTTGGAAAAGCCCGTGCCCTTGTTTTGGGCGTTGGTACCGTATTTGCCGTCACCGAGCAGGGGATGGCCGATAGAAGCCAAATGTGCACGGATCTGGTGGGTACGCCCCGTGAGCAATTCGATTTCCAGCAACGATAGACCGCTGTGCTCTTCCAATACGCGATAGCGTGTGGCGATGGTGCGGCTGCCGCGTTCTTGATGCTTGGATACGTACACACGGTTTTGTGCTTCGTTCTTTTCCAAAAAGCCGTGCAGCGTATCTTCTTTTTTCTCAAGGATACCGTGAACCAAGCATAAATAATATTTTTCGATTTCACGGCGGCGCAGCTTTTCGTTTAGAATACGCAAGGCGGCCGCCGTTTTGGCGGCAATGACGATACCGCAGGTGTTGCGGTCGATACGGTTCACAAGCGCAGGGGCGAAGCTTGCCTCGTTTTCGGGGTGGTATTCGCCCTTTTCGAACAGATACCGTTGTACACGGAAAATGAGCGTGTCGCGATATTCTGTGTCGTCGGGGTGCACGAGAAGCCCCACGGGCTTGTTGAGCAGCATAATGTGCTCATCCTCGTACACAATATCGAGCTTGGTGCCTGCGTACATAAATTCGTACACGGGGGCGGCCTGCTCTAAAAATTCGTCGGGTGCGTAGATGGAAAGAATATCGCCCTCCTCCAAACGCTGCGCATTGGTGCAGCGTTTGCGGTTGACCTTGATATCCTTTTGACGAATGTATTTGTATAGCATGGATACGGGCAGGTTGGGGAAGGCTTTGGTTAAAAATTTATCCACGCGTTGCCCTGCATCGTTTTTGGCGATGGTTATTTGCTTTAACATAACGGCTCCTGCTTACGCGTTTTCCTTTTCGACGATCTTGCGCCCCATCAGTACGCCCATCACCGAAGCCATCATTAAGCCGCGCGTCCATCCGCTGGAGTCGCCCAGACAATGCAAGCCCCGAACATTGGTATTAAGCTCGGTATCCATACGAACACGGTTGCTGTAGAATTTAAGCTCAGGCGAATACAGCAGCGTTTCGTGCGAGGCAAAGCCCGGCACCACGTGATCGACGGCGTGGATGAAATTGATGATATTGATCATCGCACGGTAAGGCATGGCAGCGGTGATATCACCGGCCACGGCATCGGGCAGGGTGGGGCGCAGGTTGGATTGCGAAAGCTCCTTTTGCCACGTGCGCTTGCCGTCTAAAATATCGCCGAAGCGTTGTACCAAAATGTGGCCTGCGCCCAGCATATTGGTGAGCTCGCCCACCTTTTGTGCGTAGGCAATGGGCTGGTTGAACGGCTCGCTGAAATTGTGGGAGCACAAAATGGCCAAGTTGGTGTTGTTGGATTTGAGTTCCTTATAGGAGTGGCCGTTTACCACAGCGAGGTCGTTGTCGTAATTTTCTTGACTGACAAAACCACCGGGGTTTTGGCAGAAGGTGCGCACCTTGTTTTTAAACGGCTGCGGATAACCGATGAGCTTGGATTCGTACAGCGTTTTATTCACGGTTTCCATCACTTCGTTGCGCACCTCCACACGCACGCCGATATCTACCGTACCGGGTTGGTGTGCAATGTTGTGCTCGGCGCAGATCTTTTCCAGCCAATCCGCACCGCGGCGCCCCGTGGCGATAACGGTGTGTGCGGCTTCGATGGTGATATCCGTTTTGCCGTTGGTGGCGGTGATGCCGAGGCACTCTTCACCTTTAAGGAGAAGATCGGTGCACTCGTATCCGAACAGCATTTCAACGCCGTTTTCTTGCAGGTAGCGTTCGATGGCCAGATAGATGCCTTGCGCCTTTTCGGTGCCCATATGACGGATGGGGCAATCCACCAATTTAAGGCCTGCCTGAATGGCACGCTTGCGAATTTCTTTTACCTCTTCGCTGTTGCCGATGCCCTCTACGTGGGTATCGGCGCCGAATTCCAAGTAAATATTATCGGCATATTCAATGGTATCCTGCACCAAATCTTCGCCCACGAGCGATGGGAAATCACCGCCGACTTCGTAGCTGAGCGACAGCTTGCCGTCGGAAAAAGCGCCGGCGCCCGAGAAGCCCGTTGTGATATGGCAATACGGCTTGCAATTGACGCAATAGCCCGTTTTGGATTTGGGACAACGGCGATTCTCGATGGGTTGCCCTTTTTCGACAATGGCAATGCTCTGCTTGGAGCCCTTGCGAATCATTTCCAGCGCAGTAAAAATACCGGCAGGGCCGGCACCGACGATAACGACGTCCTTTTTCATAACGATATCCCCCTGAAAGAGAAATTTTACGTGTTATAGTATACTGTAAAAGCCCCCGAATGTCAACTTGTAAACGACAATAGAATTTGACAAGTTATCCCTTGCGTCGGTGAGCCTCGTGTGGTATACTAAAGTGTAAAGAGATGGAGGTGGGCGTGTGGAAATTCATATTGGCGACGTGCTGACGATGAAGAAACAGCATCCGTGCGGTTGCGCGCGGTTTTTGGTGCTGCGTATTGGTATGGATTTTCGGTTGCGTTGCGAGCAATGCGGCCGTGAATTGATGATCCCGCGCGTTCGCGCCGAAAAGAATATCCGCAGTGTGGAACACCCTGCCGAGGAGTAGCGTGTGTCCTTCTGAAATGATAAGGAGGGATACATGTGTTAGACAGATTGAAAGAAGTGGAAAAGCGGTACGAGGAAATGATGGCGCGGTTGTGTGATCCGACCGTGGTATCTCAGCCTGAACTGTACCGTTCGCTGATGAAGGAAAGCAGTGAGCTGCAACCGTTGGTGGAGGCGTACCGTGCCTATGCCGCGGCAAAAAAACGCGAGAGTGATGCGTTGGAGCTGCTGGAAACGTCGGAATCGGATAAAGAGCTTAAAGAGCTGGCAGCCGAAGAATAGGCGGAGGGCCGCAAGGATGCGGAACGCTTGGCAGAAGAACTGAAGATCCTGCTG
>JAZQTE010000187.1:0-6332 GCA_045630505.1 Acutalibacteraceae bacterium
TGGAGCCGCATTCGGTGGGATGCCCCACTTCTTCGAACTGACGGTCACCCGTGATCTTAATATTGCGCAGGTGCAGGAAGTGAATGCGATCGGCAAAGCTGGAGGCCATATCCACCAAATCGTTTTCGGGATTGGCACCAAACGAGCCCGTGCACAGCGTCAAGCCGTTGTTCACTTCGGGAACGATATTGAAGAAGCGTTCCAGATTCTTTTTGCCCGTGATAATGCGGGGCAGACCGAACATACCCCAGGGCGGATCGTCCGGATGGATAGCCATATTCACGCCGGCCTCCTTGGCAACGGGGATCACGGCCTTCAGGAAGGTTTCGAGGTTCTTCCACAGCTGCTCCTCACCCAGCTCGGCGTAGGCGTTCAGCAAGTCCTTCATTTGTGCCTTGGTGTAGCTGGAATCCCAACCGGGCAGCGACAGATCGCCCTTGAGCGGATCCATAGCGAGCACGGTGTTTTCGTCGTAGGCGAGAGCATTGGCGCCATCAGTCTGCGCGTGCTCAAGCTCGCTGCGCAGCCAGTCGAACACCGGCATAAAGTTGTAGCAGATGCACTTTACACCCGCTTCACCCAAGCGACGCACGTTTTCGCAGTAGTTTTCGATCAAGCGAGGGGCGTTTTCGTTGCCCAGCTTAATATCCTCGTGAACGGGAACGCTTTCCACCACTTCGAAAGCCAAGCCGTTGTCGTTGGCCTTTTTCTTCATCGCGGCAATGCTTTCGCGGCTCCACACTTCACCTACGGGGGTGTCGTAAATGGCGGAAACGATGCCCGTCATTTGCGGAATCTGCCGAATGTGGGACAGGGTGACGGGATCACCGTCGCCATACCAGCGGAATGTCAATTTCATTGTCTTATCCTCCTATTAATGTTTTTATATTTTCGCAACATACGCGGCGCGCCACCGTTTCGGCCATAGCCGAATCGAACTCGCCGTTTTCGCACCACTGTGCCAGCTTATTGCACAGAATACGACGGAAATAATCGTGCCGCGCATACGAAAGGAAGCTGCGGCTGTCGGTAAGCATACCGAGGAACGAGCCCAAGTGCCCAAGCTCGGCAATCACTTCGATTTGTTGTTCGATACCGCGACGATGGTCGCAGAACCACCACGCCGTACCGCAGCGTACGCCGCGGAAGCTGCCGGCAATGGTTTGCAGTTGGTCGGCCATACCCGGATGCAGCGTGTACAAGATCGTTTGAGGAACCGCACCTGCCGCCTTTTCAATGGCATCCAGCATACGGATCACGTCGGCACCCTTGAGCGGATCGCCCACACAGTCGCCGCCGCAATCGGGCCCAAGCATCGTAAACAGCTTGGTGCTGGCGTTTCGATACACCGCCAAGTGCCATTGCATCACCAGATTGCGTTCTTTATATTCCTTGCCGAGGAACAAATACATATTGCCGAGGAAGCCGCTGTATTCCGCGTCACTCACAGCTTCGCCCGCAAGGGCCTTGCGGTAGGTGGCATCGGCTTCTTCTTCGCTCGCGATATACGAGGGAAAGTCCGGAATGCCGATATCCGTGAAGCGGCAGTTGTTTTCGCAGAAATGGTTGAGCCGCTGCACAAGTGCAGCCTTCAGCGAAGCAATACCTTCCACCTTCACACCGCTCACCGCCGAAAGCTTGGCCGCATAATCGGCGTAGCCTGCACGGCGGATCAGCAGCACGTTATCCGTGCGGAACGACGGCGCTACCACGGTATCGAACGTTTTGTCTTCACGAATCTGCTTGTGATATTCCAGCGAATCGATCACGTCGTCGGTGGTGGCGAGATACGCTACACCGGCTTTGCGGATCATACTGCGCGGAGATAAGCCTTCCTTGCGAATCACACTGTTTGCCTTTTCCCAGATTTCATCGGCATTCGCTTCGGTGAGATAATCATCGATTCCAAAATACAGCGAAAGCTCCATGTGTGCCCAATGATACAGCGGGCTTCCTGCTGCCAGCGACAACGCCCCTGCGAATTTGCGGAATTTCTCTTGGTAGGACGCATCCCCCGTGATATACTTTTCTTCCACGCCTGCCGCACGCATCAAGCGCCATTTATAATGGTCGCCCCCCAGCCACAGCTCACCGATAGACGTAAACGGAGCATCCTCCGCAATTTCCTTCGGGGACAAGTGGCAGTGGTAGTCGATGATAGGAAGCTTCGCCACAGCGGCGTACAGCTTCTCTGCCGCGGAAGTACGCAACAAATAATCCTTTCTCATCATACATCACTCCTTATCTTTATTGTATTTAACTTTTTCGCTCATTTCCATTGTGATTTCTGCCATTTGTATTGCAAAAACGCTCATTTCAAGGAAAAGGGTCCCCTGCAAGGCTTCGCACCGACTTTGCTTTGTCCTGTTCGGGGGAATTACCAAACTTCGCCTTGTAGGCACGATAGAACGAAGAATACTCCGAAAAGCCGCATTTATCGTACACGTCGGTGGGGCGCTCGCCCGATCGAATCAGCATTTTCGCCTGCAACAGCCGCTTGGTGGTGATGTATTGCCACACAGAAGTGCCCGTAGCATATTTGAACAAACGATTAAGCTGTGCTCGGCTCAAAAAGCAATCCTCGCAAATGCGCGCCACCGTTAGATCCTCGTACAAATGCAGGTTGATATATTCCAGCACGTCGGTGATCTTGGCAGAAAACGGCGTTTCGTTGCGGTCGCGTTCGGAAAAGGGGAGCAGCGTTTCGGCTAAAAACGACTGCACCTTGGCCGCAATAAACACCTCGGCATCGCCGCCCAAACGATCAATCAGCTTTCGCAGATCGCCGTGAAACGGCCAGCCCTCACCGCCGAAATCCGTGGCCTCGTAGCGGTTGCTGCGGCCAAGCTCACGCCGTGTGAACGGGCGAAGCAGCGCTTCTTTGGTGGCGGCGTCGCCGCCCAACATATCCGCCGAAAAGTGAATGACCACGCGTTCATACGGCACACTGTCGTCCACCAGCACCAAGCGATGCACCTCAAACGGACGAAGCAGCAGCGTATCGTGCGGATTCAGCGTGTATTCCGTGCCTTCCACAAAATACTTGGCGCTGCCCGATAAAAAATGAAACAGCTCAAACCGTTCGTGCGCGTGCATATAAAATTCTTCGGGCACGGGTTGCGTATCCAGCGAATACATAAACTGGAAATGAGCACCCTTAAAATCAAGTTCGCGGTCTTTCATAGCTAACCCTCACAAAAGGAAGTTTATTCCTATTCCTCCTTATAGTAACATACTTTTTTGCAATCTTCAATCCCACAGTTGCATTTTTAATTGAAAATCAGCCCGTAAAAAGTGCCGTGGCACGTCGGCGGATAAAAGAACACCCCCGACAAACTGTCGGGGGTGTGGTTATAAGCGGTTAAACTTATTTGCTGCCTTTGAGGGCTTGCTCGATAACCGACGTGATGAGCTTTTCGTTACCCTTCAGCACCACGGCGATGCTCTGGCCCTTGTTTGCAACGGCCGAGCACATGCTGGTCGTCAAGCTGGACAAGGAACCGGCCGAGGATTTGAAGCCCTGAGCAGGCGACTGCAGCTTATCGCTGTCGGCCAAGCCTTGAGCAGTCTTCAGGATATCTGCGGGCATTTCGGGGTGATACACGTTCTTGTGGTTGAGCTTGGAGTCGTTGATAGCGAACGCCACAGCGGCCTTCTTCGCATCTTCGGACACGCCCTTACCGGCGCCGTAGCCCATCCAAGCCCAGATGGCGTGGATACCCTTGTTGTTTTCTACCGGCAGCGGAACCATACCAACGTTCTGCTTCTGCTGTGCCTTGGTACCGAAAGCGGAGTAGGTCTTGTTGTCCATCGCTTTGTACAGATCCCAAGCACCGCCGGTGTAGTTCATCCAAGCGGCAGTGGTGCCGTTCAGGAACTGAGCCATACCGTCTTCGTACTGGTTGCGAGGATCGCAAACAGACTGCTTACCGTAGTTGAGCTTCTTCATCATTTCGAAGCATTTGTACAGCTGCGGATCACCCGTGTTTTGCACAACGCCATCCTTGGTCTTCTTCGCAATACCCGTTGCATAGGTAGCGAACATCATATGGCTGTAGTAGGGGGAGATGGAGTTCAGGCCGTACAGACCGGCATCGGGATTCTGGATGTCGGAGAGGATCTCATACACCTTTTCCCAAGTCCATTTGCCGGCATTGTAGAGCGCCATCGGATCGTTCTTGCCGTCGTAGCCGTTATCTTTGAACAGCTTCTTGTTGTACCAGATAACGCCGGGCGTCGTCAGATACGTACCGCCAACAGCATACACGTGACCGTTCAGCGACATATCGTTGGACAGCGAGTAGGACAGGCCGCCTTCGTTCTTGGACTTCTCGTTCCACAGGTCAGCCGTGGTGAAGTAGTCTTCCAGCGGATCCATCAGGTTCGCAACGATCATGCTGGGGAAGTTGGAGTCGTACAAGAAAACGATCTCGTACGGCTGGCCGCCGGCTGCACGGGCAGCCACACCGGCTTGGTATTCGCTCATCGCCAAGCCGAACACCTGCAGCTTGCAGTTGTAGGCTTTTTCGAAAGCGGCACACCATTTACCGTATTCGGAGTTCGGGTCAACCGTCGCGCCGTTCTTGGCGTGAGTGAAGGTCTTGCCGCCGAAGTTCAGGCCGTCGTCCATCTTCTTGGTGCCTTCCTTCAACACAACCTGGTCGAAGGTGACCTTACCCAGCGTTTCTTGGGTAACTTGGCCGATGTTGAGGACCTTTGACTTCGTGGTCTTGGTCGTCTCGCCGGCCTTCGTGGTCGTTACAACCACAGCGCCATCTTTGTCGGTAGCCACGGTGGTGGTGACTTCGACACCGTTTTCGTCGGTAGCCACGGTGGTGGTGACTTCGTCGCCGTTTTCGTCGGTAGCCACAGTGGTGGTTACGTCGTCGGCAGGATCAACAACCGTCGTGGTAACCGTGTCGCCACCCGTTGTGGTTGTAGTGCCGTCGTTGCCGCCGCAAGCTGCCAAAGGCAGAAGCATGCACAGCGCCAACAGAACAGCCAATACGCGTTTGAGTTTCATACGTATACCTCTTTTCTGTTTTTTCAGACAACTTACCCCCGTGTGGGGGCCTTTGTACACAATAAACTATACAACATTTCGCTCCCAAAAACAAGTGCCTTCGAGAAAAATACCCTGCAACACCAGTGACAATCTTTGTTTATGTTTTTTGTGCACAATATACAATAATTTCGTTTATTGCTAAATTTGCTGTTTTATTTTTGTTTTCTTGCTATGGCTATGCTGTGAATTTCGCTTTTACCACACGAGGAAGCAGCAAGCGTTCTCTATGCAAAACGCCCCGTCTTGCGACGGGGCGTTTCGTATCCTTAAGAAGGATTATTCGTTGTAGAGAGCCTGCAGCTTGAGCAGGTGATCGTAACGCTTCATAGCCGTTTCTTCAGCCTGCGTGAACAGCGCTTCGGCGCGTTCGGGGAAGGCACGGGTGAGCGAAGCATAGCGGGCTTCGTTCATAATGAAGTCGCGATAGCTCGTGGTGGGAGCCTTGCTGTCGATCACGAACTTCTTCTCGGCGGCGGGGTTGAAGCGGAACATATTCCAGTAGCCGCATTCCACAGCCTTCTTCATTTCGGCCTGGCAGTTCACCATACCGCCCTTGATGCTGTGCATCTCGCAGGGAGCGTAGCCGATGATGAGCGAGGGACCCGGATAGGCTTCGGCCTCGGCAATTGCCTTGATCGTCTGGTTCATATTGGCGCCCATAGCGATCTGGGCAACGTACACGTAGCCGTAGGACATCGCGATTTCGGCGAGGCTCTTCTTGGCGATCGCTTTACCGGCGGCAGCAAACTGAGCAACCTGACCGATCTGCGAAGCCTTGGAGGCCTGACCACCGGTGTTGGAGTACACTTCGGTATCGAAGACCATGATGTTCACGTCTTCGCCGGAAGCCAGCACGTGGTCCACGCCACCGAAGCCGATATCGTAGGCCCAGCCGTCACCACCGAAGATCCACACGGATTTCTTCGACAGATATTCCTTGCTTTCCAGCACGGCGGGAGCGATCGGGCAGCCGGCAGCGGCAGCTTTTTCGAGTTCCACAACCAATGCCTTGGTAGCGGCAGCGTTCGCTTTACCGTCGTTCACGGTGTCGAGGTACGCTTTCGCAGCAGCCTTGAATTCTTCGGAAGCCTTCTCGGAAGCGGCCATTTCTTCCACCTGAGCGATCAGGCGGGCGCGGATGGCTTTCTGGCCGAGGTACATACCGAAGCCGTGCTCGGCGTTATCTTCGAACAAGGAGTTCGCCCAAGCAGGACCGTGGCCTTCCTTGTTCACGGTGTACGGCGAGGTAGCGGCAGGACCGCCCCAG
>JAZQTE010000188.1:0-3984 GCA_045630505.1 Acutalibacteraceae bacterium
CACCGAGATTGAAATTCCGCTTGCCGTGGTGCTGGCGGATATGGAGCATATCGGCTTTGAGGTTGATCGCAACGGCCTTCGTGAGTTTGGAGAAATGCTCAGCCAACGTATCGAGGAATTAACGGCCGCCATTGCCGAAGCGGTCGGCTATGAATTCAACCTCAACTCTCCCAAGCAATTGGCCAAGGCCTTGTTTGAGGATTTGGGGCTTCCTGCGAAAAAGAAGACCAAATCGGGCTACTCCACCAATGCAGAGGTGCTGGAGGAACTTCGCCACGCCCATCCTGCAGTGGGAATGATTTTGGATTACCGCACGCTTGCCAAGCTCAAATCCACGTATTGCGACGGCTTGGAAAAGGAAATTGCCGAAGACGGGCGCATTCACACCAGCTTCCAGCAAACGGAAACGCGCACGGGGCGCATTTCCTCCACCGAACCGAACCTGCAAAACATTCCCGTCCGTCAAGAACTCGGGCGAGAATTGCGCCGTTTCTTCCGTGCCCGTGAAGGCGCCGTGCTGTGCGATGCCGACTATTCGCAGATCGAGCTGCGCGTGCTTGCCGCCTTGTCGGGCGATCCCACAATGGTAAACGCCTTTAATAATGATGACGATATTCACCGTATCACGGCTGCGCAGGTGTTTGGCGTTCCCGAAACGATGGTAACACCGCTTATGCGCTCACAAGCCAAGGCCGTTAATTTCGGTATCGTCTATGGCATCGGTGCGCACTCACTGTCAGAGGATATCCACGTCAGCTACGGCGAAGCCAAGCGCTTCATCGAAACCTACTTGTCGCACTACGGTGCCGTGGCAGGGTATATGGATGGCCTGATCGAAGCAGCCCGCAACGCCGGCTACGCCGAAACGCTGTTCGGTCGCCGCCGTCCGCTGCCCGAGCTTAAAGTCAGCAACCACGCCACTCGTTCGTTCGGCGAACGCGTGGCACGCAATATGCCCATTCAAGGCACGGCGGCAGATATTATAAAGGTACCCATGATTCGCGTACACGAACGGTTGCTGCGTGAAAACGTAGCCGCTAAGCTCATTCTGCAGGTGCACGATGAACTCATTGACGAAGCCGAAGAACGCGATGCCGAGCGTGCCGCACGCATCCTGCAGGAAGAAATGGAAGCGGCGGTTTCTCTGTCGGTGCGTCTGCGTGCCGATGTGCATTGCGGAAAAACCTGGTTTGATGCCAAGCAATAAACCGCACTTTTTCTCGAAAACCCGTTGCACTTTGCGGGTTTTGTGGTAAAATAGAGAATGATAGGGGAGGGATGCGTATGTTTCGCGTTGTCACACACAACGCTGCCGAAACCGAAGCCATAGGCTATCGGCTGGCAAAGCAGTGCAAAAGCGGAACCGTTGTTGCCTTCTTCGGCGGCCTTGGTATGGGAAAAACAGCCTTTGTGCGCGGTATGGCGCAGGCGCTTTGTCCCACGGCCGAGGTATCCAGCCCCACGTTCGCACTGGTGAATGATTACGGCGGCAATCCGCCTCTTGTGCATTTTGATATGTACCGTGTCACGGGTTGGGAGGATCTGGATACCACCGGCTTTTTCGATTATCAAGAGGCAGGCGCCGTCTTGGCGGTAGAATGGAGCGAAAACATCGAAGCCGCTCTGCCGAATGACGCCGTACGTGTCACTATCAAACGCTTGTCCGAAAACGAACGGGAGATCACCGTGGAGGGAATAATGCTGTGAAAGCACTGTCGGAAACGTATCATCTGTTGGCGGTAGAATCCTCTGCCGGCCCTGCTTCGTGCGCGCTGCTGCGCGTGGAAAACGGCGAGCAAACGCTGCTTTGCTCCGCCTCGGTAAACACGCGGCTTACGCACAGTCAAACGTTGATGCCGATGATAAACGATATGCTTTGCAACGCTGGGCTTTCGCAATCGGATATTGATGCGCTGGCCGTTGCTGTCGGCCCCGGCTCCTTTACGGGAGTGCGCATCGGCGTGGCTGCAGTAAAAGGCTTGGCCTTTGCCGAGGATCTGCCGTGCGCCGCCGTGTCCACGCTTGAGGGGATGGCCGCCCGCTTTGAAGGGCTGCCGCTTTCGTGCGATGTCGTTGCTGTGATGGACGCTCGTTGCCGTCAGGTCTATACGGCGCTCTTCTCGCTGGAAAACGGCACGGTATCCCGCGTTACACCCGACGAAGCTATCACTCTTGATGAGCTGGCTGCGCGCCTTAAAGAACGCACCCGCCCAATTCTCGCGGTGGGGGATGGCGCTGCCCTTTGCTGCCGCGAGCTGGCGGCTGCCGTGCCTCAGCTCACACTCGCTCCCGTCGGTCTGGCCGATCAATCGGCAATCGGCATTGCCCGTGCCGCCGTCCCCTTGCTTCAAAGCGGAAGGGTGTTATCGGGCGATACGCTGCTTCCCGTCTATCTTCGCTTGCCGCAAGCGGAGCGTGAGCTGCGCCGCCGCCTGGCCGAAGCACAAAAGTAATTCATTCCGCATAGCGGATAGTATAAAATTAACGGAGGTCGATCATTATGTCACTCACCCCTTTTATTGCGGATCATCCGCTGGTTCAGCACAAGGTATCCATCCTGCGCGATAAGAACACCAGCTCCAAGCAATTCCGCGAGCTCATTCGCGAAATCACGCAGCTGATGGTATACGAAGCCACGCGTGACTTGCCGCTGTGTGATGCGCGTGTGGAAACGCCTATGGCTGTTATGACGGGCAAGAAGATTGCAGGGCGTAAGCTCGCTTTCGTGCCGATCTTGCGTGCAGGCCTCGGTATGGTAGACGGTGCGGTAGAGCTCGTTCCCTCCGCGCGTATCGGTCACATCGGTCTGTATCGTGACGAAGAAACTCTCACTCCCGTGGAGTATTATTGCAAGCTCCCCGGCGATATTCACGAGCGTGAAGTCATTGTGCTCGATCCCATGCTCGCTACGGGCGGTTCGGCGGTAGATGCTATTCGCCAAATCAAGCAGCGTGGCCCCAAAAATATCAAATTTATGTGCATTATTGCTGCGCCCGAAGGCCTTAAGGCTCTCAGCGAAGCTCATCCCGACGTACAGATTTATTGTGCCGCACTGGACGATCACCTCAACGAAAAAGGGTACATCGTTCCCGGTCTTGGCGATGCGGGCGACCGTATCTTCGGCACGAAATAATAGGCAATTTATCAACGCCGCCGTTTCGGAAAACACCGAAGCGGCGGCGTTGGTTGACTTTTTGGCGAAAATGCGGTACACTATATACGTATGTACTGTTTTTAAAAGGAGAAGGAATGGCTATGCAAATTTCACCCTCAATTCTTACTTGCGATTTTGCGCACCTGGAAAACGAGATCAAATTCGTTGAAAACGCAGGTGCCGATATGGTTCATTTAGACGTGATGGACGGCGTCTTCGTTCCGAACTTAAGCTTCGGGCCTCCCGTTATCGAACGCATCCGTCCGCTCACTTCTCTGTTTTTTGACGTGCATTTAATGATGGAATATCCCGACCGTTTAGTGCCGGCCTTTGCTAAAGCCGGTGCCGATCTTATCAACTTTCATATTGAAAGTTCTTCGCCCGTGGCAGAAACCATTGCTCAAATCAAGGCGCTCGGCAAAAAAGCCGCACTCACGCTTAAGCCCAAAACACCTGCCGAAGCAGTGTTTCCGTATTTGGACGAGCTGGATATGGTGCTGGTAATGACGGTAGAACCCGGCTTCGGCGGTCAAAAGTTTATGGCCGATCAAATGCCCAAGGTTGCAGCGATTCGCCATGAGATCGAACGTCGAGGCTTGTCGGTGGATATTCAGGTGGACGGCGGCATTTCTGCTGTCACCGCCCCCGAAGCCGCCGCAGCCGGTGCCACCGTTGCGGTGGTGGGCAGTGCGCTGTTCAATGCCGAGGACCCTGCGGCGGTCGTGAACGCTATCCATTCTCTGTAAGCCGCTGCAACGCATTCCCCACGGTTAAACGTGCTCCGTGTTCTTCCGTGTAGGCTGCCGCTGCATAGCCTTTGGCGGCAGGAG
>JAZQTE010000189.1:0-3248 GCA_045630505.1 Acutalibacteraceae bacterium
GTACACCGCCACTGTGGAATTGGTGGAGGGTGAAATCGTGCTGGATACCGTATCGACTCGTTTCGGCTGCCGCACGTTTGAGATCGATCCCGAAAACGGCTTTATCCTGAACGGTGAGGAATATCCGCTGCGCGGTGTGTCCCGTCACCAAGACCGTTGGCAGCTGGGCAACGCGCTGCTGCCCGAGCATCATCGCGAGGATGTCGAACTCATTTGCGAAGTGGGCGCTACGACGATCCGGTTGGCTCACTATCAGCACGACCAATATTTCTACGATCTGTGCGACGAGTGCGGTTTGGTAATCTGGGCGGAAATTCCGTACATCTCCAAGCATATGCCGACCGGCCGTGAAAATACCATCTCGCAGATGAAGGAACTCATCACGCAGAACTACAACCACGCGTGTATCGTGGTGTGGGGCTTGTCGAACGAGATCACGATGAGCGGCGACACGGATCCCGACCTGCTGGAAAATCATCATATCCTCAACGATATGGTGCACGAAATGGATAAGACGCGCAAGACCACCATGGCTTGCTTGACGATGTGCCCGATGGACAGCCCGATGATCGGTATTTCCGACGTGGTATCGTACAACCATTACTTTGGCTGGTACGGCGGCGAAACCGATATGAACGGCCCGTGGTTCGATAAGTTCCACGCGATGCATCCCACCATTCCGATCGGTTGCTCGGAATACGGCTGCGAAGCGCTCAACTGGCACACCTCCAAGCCGATGCAGGGCGACTACACCGAAGAATATCAGGCTTACTATCACGAGGAACTCATTAAGCAGCTCTTCACCCGTAAATATATGTGGGCTACCCACGTGTGGAATATGTTTGACTTCGGCGCCGACGCCCGTAGCGAAGGCGGCGAAAACGGCCAAAACCACAAGGGGCTTGTTACCATCGACCGCAAATACAAGAAGGATGCGTTCTACGCATATAAAGCGTGGCTGTCAGACGATCCGTTCGTGCACATCTGCGGCAAACGCTACGTCGACCGCGTGGAGGACACCACCAAGGTAACGGTGTATTCCAACCTGCCCGAGGTGGAGCTGTTTGCCAACGGCGTCAGCCTTGGTAAGCAAGCGAGCGCCGAGCACTTCTTCTACTTTGACGTTCCCAACGCCGGTGAAACCGATTTGGTTGCCGTGGCAGGGGAGTATAAGGATGAAAGCCATATTCGCAAGGTGGAAGAATTTAATGAGGAATACCGCCTGCGTGAAAGCGGCACGGTGCTCAACTGGTTTGATATCACCGAGCGCGAAGGTTATTTCTCGCTCAACGATAAGCTTAGCGAAATTATGGGTACCTTCCGCGGCAAGCTGCTGCTGATGAAGGTGATCAGCAAGCTGATGAAGGGTATGAAGGGCGGCAAAAAGAAGGCTGCCGGCTTTGAAATGACTCCCGAAATGATGCAAATGATGGGTAGCTTCACTTTGCTTCGTATGACGGGGCTCGTGAGTATGGTGGGCGTTGAGTTTACCAAGGAGCAGCTGCTCGATTTGAATAAGAAGCTGAACAAGATCAAGAAAAAGAATAAGTAACCGCAGAGAGAATAAAGACCGTCGGTGAATTGCAAAATTCACCGACGGTTTTTCTTGCTTTTTCGCCGAGCGCATTTTATAATAAATGACGGAGGGATGCCGTATGACACAAGCTGAAAAAATTCGTTCTTTAAAGCTCTATTTGTTTGATATGGACGGTACGCTGTATTTGGGTGACCGTCTGTTTGATTTTACTACCGAACTGCTGCTGGAGATCCGCAAGCAAGGCGGTCGCTACTTGTTTATGACGAACAATTCGTCCAAAAGCGTGGATGCGTATATTAAGAAACTCGCAAAGCTCGGGATTGCCGCCACGAAGGAGGATTTTATCACCTCGTCGCAGGCTACGATCCACTATCTGCGTGAGCATCATCCGCACGCAACGCTGTACGTGTGCGGCACGCAATCGCTGATTACCGAGCTGGAGCAAGCGGGCTTTGCCGTGACGCAAGATCTCGATAAAGTGGATTGCATCGTGATGGGCAACGACAACGAGCTTACCTTCCGTAAATTGGAAGACGTGTGCAAGCTGCTTTTGCTGCACACGGTAGATTACATTGCCACCAATCCCGATTACGTGTGTCCCACCGAATTCGGCAGCGTGCCCGATTGCGGCAGCGTGTGCGATATGATCTATAACTGCACGGGACGCCGTCCCATCTTTATCGGCAAGCCCGAACCGCTGATGCCGTTGCTCGGTATGGAAATGGTGGGGGCTTCCAAGGAAGAAACCGCCGTGGTGGGCGACCGTATTTATACCGACGTTAAAAGCGGTATCAACGCAGGCACGGTAAGTATTTTGGTGATGAGCGGCGAAACCACGCAAAAGATTTTGGAAGAATCTGCCGACAAGCCCGATATGGTGCTCGAAAGCGGTGCCGATATTCTGCGTGCGCTGAAAGGGGAAGACTTGTGAAACGAGATTTAACAGCAGGGATTCAGGGCTGTGCTTGCGGTATAGACCACGCTTGCCCCATTCGTTTTATCCGCATCGGTCCCGATGCGCTGCAATCCATTCCCGAAATCTGCAAGGACTATCGCCGCATCCTGCTTGTGTCGGACGATAACACCAACGCCGTTTGCGGCGATGCGGTGCGAGCCTTGTTGGGTGAAAAGCTGGGTACTTCGCTCGTGCTTCACGCTGATGGCGTGGTAGTCCCCGATGAAGCGTGCTTGGCTCGCATTGAAGCGGTGCTGGATGCGGAAACGGATTTGATTTTCGGCATCGGTTCGGGTGTTATTAACGATCTGTGCAAAGACGTGAGCTTCCGCCACGGCTTGCCTTACGGCATCGTAGCAACCGCCCCGTCGATGGACGGCTATGCTTCGGTTGGCGCGGCGCTCATTTTGGGTGGGATGAAGATCACCCGTAATGCCCGTCCGCCGATGGCCATCGTGGCGGATACCGCCGTGCTTACTACGGCGCCGCTCGAGATGCTGCAAGCGGGCTACGGCGATATTGTGGGCAAGTATTCGTGCCTAAACGACTGGAAGCTTGCTACGGCCATTTACGGTGAATATTTCTGCCAAACGGTGTACGATCTTACCATGGATACCGTGCACGAGGTGGAACCGTTGGCGGAGCGCATTGTTGCGCGTGATGCGGAAGCGGTAGGCACGCTGATGCAGGCGCTCGTCACTGTGGGCATCGCGATGAGCTACGTGGGTAATTCGCGTCCTGCCTCGGGCAGCGAGC
>JAZQTE010000190.1:0-6846 GCA_045630505.1 Acutalibacteraceae bacterium
TCGGCCACAACAGAAACCGTGGTATCCGCAGGCATGGTGAATACGAACTGCGTACCGTCACCCTCGCCGAAGCCACCTTCTGCTTTGTTCAAAATACGGTTGGTTTCGCCGTTCGCGGTAACGTATGCCAAGCTGCCGGGCACCAGCAGGTAACCTTCTTCGGGTTTTACGCTGACTACTACAGATTCTTGGGAAGCGGCATCCAGATGAAGGCCGCTTTGTTCGCCAACGGACAGTGTAATTTCGCCATTCTCCACATTGGAAACGAAGGCGCCGTTCTTCTTGATAACACGCAGATTATCGAAATACGTTGTGCCTTCGGCGCTGCCATTGACGAGGTTATCGTTCACACGGCGAATCAGTGCCAGTTCCCAACCGGTGTTGGAATAGGTAATGGTACCGGTCTTAAACGGAATAATTTCGGTTTTCCATTCGGCAGTGCTCTTTCTAAACTTCGTGGGCTGAATCATTTCCGTGCCGTTGGCACTGTTGCCTGCCGTACCAAAGTTGATAAACACTTCGGGATGGCCGCCACCGACGGTTTTGTGATCGATGAGCAACAGATATTCGGTGTTGGGTTCGAGGCCCTTAAAGAATTTACCTTTATAGTAAATATCTTGTTCTTTTGTACCGCTGAATTCCAACGCATAGCTGCCGTCTTTGCCAACGCCGTCTTTGATGTACACACTGTTAGACCATTCAGCGCTTGCACCAAGATCGAAGTTACCGTTGACAATCAGGTTGGCATACGGGCTGACAGTAACCACGCAGGGAGACAAAACGCTACCTGCTTGAGCAGTAATCACGGCAACGCCCTCGGCAACAGCGGTAATCTTACCTTTGCTATCTACCGTGGCCACAGCCGTGTTGCTGCTCGACCATTTTGCTGAACCGGCATACGCCGTGGCAGGAGCGGTAATAGCCGTCATCGACACCGAGAAACCGGGTTGCAGTTCCAGTTCTTTGGCATTAAATTCGATAGAAGTCAGTTCCGGCAACAAGACCAGCGAAACATCATCGATGATGGTGCCTGCCACAAAGTTGGACATTGCAATAGCGTAGTTAGAAACCAGCTTGGGATTTTCGCCAGCTTCCAAAATACAAGAGTACTTCTTGAAGCCTTCTGCATCGGCGGGAGTGATAACACAGGTTTCGGTAAGCGGGATAACATCACGGTTGTTGTTGGAAGCCGTACCGGTGTTGTACCAAACACTACCGCTGGAGAGTTCGCCCTTAACGTAAACAGAAAATTCATAATAACGATGCGGGAGCAACGTGAAGTTCTGGCCCTTCAAGTAGATGGTACCGCTTTCCTTTACCAACGCTTTGGAACCGCCGCGACCGACACCGTCGGTGATCGTGCCGCTAAGAGAATACCAGTCGAGCGTTTTATCGTTGATTTCAAAGTCACCGTTGACCAACATATTGTAATCTTTTTTGATGGTGATCTCGCAGGTGGCCGTTGCCTTGCCGGCAGTGGCCGTAATGGTAACGGTACCCGCCTTCAAAGCCGTAACCTTACCATCCACAACCGTGGCAATGGTATCATCGGAAGTGGACCACACCACATCCGGAATGGGATCGTCTTCGGATTCCACCGTAGCGTTGAGAATAACCTCTTCGCCCACAACCATATTGGCTTCCGTTTTATCCAATTGTACCTCGGTCGTATCCGGATACATTACCTCCGTGATGAATGCAGAAAGATCTTCGGCAAACGAAATGTGGCCTGCTTCATCGGGATGGCCGTTACCACCCACGTTGTTCTGCTTCAAGCGCAGATCGTAGATACCGGCTTCCGTGCCACCAGCTTCGGCAACCACTTCTTGAATAATCGACGAGGCTGAGGAAAGCATCATACCGTGGATCCACACGACCTTGGCATTCGGATTGTTGGTTCTCACCATCGCCAGCATATCTTTAAAGCCTTGTTTAACATCATCAAGCGTCTTGCCGTTAGCGGCATAGCGGTTCATATCGTTGGTACCGAGTGCCAGAACGACCAAATCGGGCTGGCGTGCAAAATCGTATGCCGTATTGTTATCCTTGGGATAGCGCAGTTTGGGGTAAACCTGCTGCATATTGTAGTTCGTCCAGCCGACCGAGGCACCAATACCCGAAATGGCAACGAGCGAGAAGTCGGCGCCGAGTTTATCGTGAGCCGTCATATACGCATAGCCTTGCATGGCGTTTGTTACCAACGGATTGCTGGTGCTTGCGATGCTGTCATCCCACAGATTACCCTGCGCCACGGTGATGGAGTCACCGATAAATTCGATATACAATTCGTTGTTCGCGGGAGCATCTAACAGCGTGCCGTGCATAGAAACGCCGTTTAAGCTGACCGTACCGTCAACGATCGGGGTTTGACGGTAGATCTCAAAACGGTGTTCACCTGCAGGCAGATCCGAGGCGATTTTCACCGCTTGTACGCCTTTTTCGGTGAGATGGCAGAACGAGCGGCCTTGATCCACACCGTCTACCAAAACGCTGAAATAGAAGCCGTACGTAGCATCAATCGCGTCCACTTGGAAGTTGGCGTATACGTCGCCTTCGCAGTTGGCCTTAAATTCGATACCGGAGGCGCTCCAATCCAAGAACAAACGCGTATCGGTTTTGTTGATACGACCTTGCGTTTTGTAGTGGCCTTCCATATCGGCCAGAGAGTAAACCGTTCCGTAAATCGCAGAGGGTTTCACCGTTACCTCACACGAAGCGCTGAGTTCGCCGGCCGTGGCGGTAATGGTAGCGACGCCTTCTTGGAGAGCAGACACTTTACCATCGACTACCGTGGCGATAGCGCTATTGGAGGAAGACCATACAATGGTTTCACCGTAGGAGTTTTCGGGAGTAAAGGTTGCTTTGAGCATCATGTCATTACCAACCTCCAACTCAGCCGTAGTTGCATCCAGTTCCATACCGGTTGCGGGAACTACACGGGTAACACTGAAATTATCGATATACGTATCGGCTTTGTTGTGGCCGAGATTCGATTTCTTCAAGAACGAGAACGCCCAGTTGTTGCTACCGCCGGAATAGAAGTTGTAGATGGCTTCACCCTTTTTCCACGTATCGGTTGCGGCAAAAGAAGCAATTTCCGAGTTGCCGGCAAACACACCGTGACCACCCGAGGTAGCAGAGTTGGTATACATGGCAAACCCATCGCCGATGTAATCAAAAGAGATACGATAGGTCATACCGGGAGTCAAGTGAGAGCTCTTCATCCACGCGCCGTCCCAACCGTTTTCCGTTGCGATCAAGCGGAGCGCTTTGTTGTTTTCGTTTTCGTCAGTGGCCTTGGTGGCTACCTCCAACTTACCTGCTATCATTGCTTCGTAGAACATACGATCGCTGGCTTTTTCGAAATCGCCGTTGGTTACGCAGTTGTCGGTATCATTGAGTTCTTGCAACACGAAGTTGTCAAACACAATCTTAGCGGTTTCCTCCTTGTTGTTCACCAACAAGCTATAGGTTTTATCCCAATACGAGTTCGCACCGGCAACAAAATCCATGCAATAGGATACCCAATCATTCACCGTTTTACCGGGGCGCAGGTAGATCGAGTTGGTGGAGCCGCTTTTGTAGGTGACGTTAATGCCTTTGTACACCTGTACTATAGCAGAATCACCGTTTACCGTGGCACCCTTCGCCAGGAAGGACAAACGATACGTTTTGCCTTCTTCGAGCTGAACGTGCGAGGCGAAGCCGGCATAGCACGCACCGCTAACGGGTTCTACCTGCAAACCCCACGAGCCGTCTACACCAACGCCCTTTACAACAGCCGCCTTGGTGCTCTTGCCTTCTTGGTATGCGGCCCACGGCACGTACTCGGGAGTTTCGGCACCAAATCCCTCAAAGTCGCCATTGGGGATTAAATTTACCGTATCAGCCGTGGCAGGAAGCACAAGCCCCGAAAGCCCACAGCAGACAAGCAGCCCCAATGCGACAATGATTGCCAAAATTCGTTTTGCCATATCATTACCTCCATATTTTTAAATCTATATAAAATTAGCATATCACTCTTGAGCTTTTTTGTCAATACTTCACAGAATACCCTAAATTGGCGTGCGGTTAAACAACAAAATCCCCCACCTTGGGGGATTTTTGTTGAAGCTCGTGCCGCTTAGACATTACCTTTTTAGATTTAAACGCCAAGAAAGTTGTGTACTAATGGCTTCTGTCTTTCTGCAACGTTACAAAGTGGAATTGCTTTAGAAATTATATTTACCCGTTTCGAGATGATACGTCTTCCCTTCAATAATTGCGACGGCAGGACGCGGTGTTGTTAACTCGTACTTAACAACGCCGTCCTCGTGCCACCAACGAGAAGTGATCGTACCGTAATCGGTTTCCAATGACGCTGCGAAGTGCTCCAAGCGATCGGTGGGTGTCGGGCAAAAACGAACCGTTTCAAAACCGGGTGTTTCCGCTTTGATACCTGCACAAACCCCATACATCCAATCCGCAACCGATCCGTAAGCATAGTGATTAAACGAGTTCATTTCCGTATCCCACAACGTTCCGTCGGGACGAATGTTATCCCAATGCTCCCAAATGGTCGTAGCCCCCTGCGTAACCGGATAGAGCCACGACGGGAACTCTGTACGGAGCAACAACCGATATGCCAAATCGGCATATCCGTAATCGCTGAGCACGTGTAAAAGATACGGTGTTCCCATAAAGCCGGTCTTCAGCTGTACCCCGTCACGTTCGATCATCGCCGCCAACGATGCAGCGGTCGTAACGGGATCATCGGTAAGGCCGAAGCGCAAAGCGATCACGTGTTCGGTTTGCGTGCGGAAGTCGCCTTCAAACGCGGCCTTAAAACCGTTTGCAATTTGCCGATGCAGCTGCTCGTAACGGGAAACGTCTTCACCTAACAGCTGCCCAATGCGACATACCTGTTCGGTGGAATGTGCATAGAACGCCGTAGCAAGAAAATCTTCGCGACTGGATCCCTTGTATTCACCATAAGGAGCGTCTAATCCAAGCCAATCACCATACTGGAAATGATCCGTCCACAGTGGGAACGAGGGCGTTACATTAGTAACGTAATCCACCCAACGGCACATCGTCGGGAACATCATTTCCATAAAGGAGGCGTCACCGTAGAACTGATACAAGTGCCACGGAATAATCGTTACCGCATCGCTCCACGCAGCGGCAAAATAGTCACCGCCTCCCACCATATCGGGGATCACAACAGGAATACCGCCGTTGTCACGTTGCGCGGCTGCCATATCCCGTAACCACTTGTAAAAGAACTTACGTACGTCAAAGTTATAACACGCGGCACCGATAAACACCTGCGCATCACCCGTCCACCCCAACCGCTCGTCACGTTGCGGACAATCCGTGGGAACATCCAGATAGTTACCGCGTTGTCCCCAAATCACGTTTTGGAACAAGCGATTCAACAGCGGGTTAGAGGTTTCGATATATCCCGTGCGGCGCAATTTACTGTGAATTACTACGGCGCGGAACGCATCGGCATCCACTGCACCGGGGAATTTGTCTACGCGAATGTAGCGGAATCCGTAGAACGTGAGCGTTGGCATAAACTGCTGATATCCGTCGCAGCAGGTATACTCGTACAAGCACTTGGCACGGCGATAATTGGCGTTGTAAAAATTGCCGTTGCTGTCCAGAATTTCCGCAAAGGAGATGGCCACCTTATCCCCTGCACTTGCCGTCAGCGACAACGCAACAGTGCCGGTGATGTTTTGCCCAAAATCCAGCACCGTTTCACCTTTCGGTGTATGAATTACCGCAATTGGCTTCAATTCCTCGTGCAAAAGAATCGGTTCACCCTCTTGCGGAATCAGCATCGAACGATCATCATTCTCTGCGATCACAGCATAACGGTCGTACACGGGATCGACAGTGGCATCATACGCACAACCGTGATATACCATACAAAAGCGTAGCTCGCTATCGGCTACTTGCCAGCTTTCATCTGTGACAATGGTACGTGTTGTCCCATCTTGAAACTGTAAGTGCAAGGCAGCAATTACAGCAAATTGGCGGTTAGCGGCAGACGGAGGTGGCTGAGTCCACTTACCTTCCAAGCCCTTGTACCAACCCGACGCCATACGCAGCTTCAGAGAATTTTGTTTTCCGATCAATGCGGTCACATCGTATTCCTGATACTGCGTGCGCGTTTCGTACACCGTCCAACCGGGAGTCATGACTTGCTCGCCAAGGCGAGTATCGTCGATGAACGCCTCGTACACGCCACGCGAGGAGGCGTAAAGCGTTGCTTTTACGATGGCCTTATCCGTTGTGAAATCGCAACGAAAAACGGGACAGACGTCACGTTCTCCTAGCGGATCGCAAATCCAATGTGCGTTTTGTAACACACGAACCACTCCTTCGAAAACCACGCTACTAATATCATCTTTTCGACAAGACATCATTTTCGTATTGCCGAACGCAGGTGTACCATTGCTCGTCGCTCGGCACGCCACACTGCTTGCAATATTCCGACCAAACATCCCCAAACGGCATTGTTTTGAGTTCTTCTTGCATTACCAAAAGTGTTGTAAAATCACCCGAATTTTGCACCGCGGTTAGGTCGGGCGTACACAAAGCGTTTAAAAGTGCCTTTTGTATATTACGGAAACCGACCACCCACGCTGCTACACGGTTGATGGACGCATCAAAATAATCAAGCGCAATCTTTACACGGCCATCCAAGCCACCGCAACGAACGATCTCCTTGCAGATCTCACGGGTTTCGTCGTCAAAAAGCACCACATGGTCGCTGTCCCAGCGAATGGGGCGAGTAACGTGTAAGGCAATTTCGGGAAAGAAGGCAAGCAAAGCCGGAATCTTGTCTGAAACCAC
>JAZQTE010000191.1:0-8643 GCA_045630505.1 Acutalibacteraceae bacterium
AAATCGGATTGAAAAGAATACTTTTTGTAAAATTTTCAAAAAACTGCACATCATACTCTGAAAATGTACTTTTAATGAATTCAAGTTTATTCTCTGCCATCATAATCACCTCTTTCTCATAATTATACTGCAAACCTCAACGTTTTCAATGAAATATTGCTACGCAATATGAAATAATCCTGCGGATTATGAAATAAATCCCTCATACGCCGCAGCGTATTTCATAGCGACAGCTATTTCATAACGCGAAGCGTTATTTCACAAATCCCGTAAGGGATTTATTTCATTGAAAAAAGTCACCTTTGTCGGTAGACAAAAGTGACTTTTTTCGTGGAGCGGAAGACGGGAATCGAACCCGCACGGTCAGCTTGGGAAGCTGAAGTTCTACCACTAAACTACTCCCGCATCGCGTATTATCATACCACACTCTTTTTAGAAAATCAAGTATCTTCGCACAAAAAAACGGGCAACCTTGCGGCTGCCCGTTTTGTAAACGAGAAAGCTTATTCGGCTTCTTCTTCGTCCTTTTCCTTGGAGAGGAGCTGGTTCACGATGATACCGAGGATCAAAGCCGTAGCAATGGCCGTCAGCGTGATCTTGCCGAAGGTGAGCGACAAGCCACCGATACCGGCAATCAGAATCGCCGAAGCGGTGAACAGATTGCGGTTTTTGCCAAGGTCAACCTTCTGCAGCATCTTCAGACCGGATACGGCAATAAAGCCATACAGCGCCATGCACACGCCGCCCATCACGCAGGAGGGGATGGAGTTAACGAACGCCACGAACGGAGCAAAGAAGGCGATCAGGATCGCGCCGAAAGCAGCGCAGACAATGGTGATGACCGAAGCGTTACGGGTAATAGCCACGCAGCCGACGGATTCACCGTAGGTGGTGTTGGGGCAGCCGCCGAAGAAGGCACCGGCCATCGAACCGACACCGTCACCAAGCAGGGTACGGGACAAGCCGGGTTCTTCCAGCAGATCGGTTCCGATGATGGAGGAGATGTTCTTGTGGTCGGCCACGTGCTCAGCGAATACCACCAGAGCCACGGGCAGATACGCCACGGCGATGGTGGCAATGTACGCACCGTTCAGTTCCTTCAAGCCGGCTTTCGCTACCCAGAAGGTGGGAACAAAGTCGAGGTTGATAAAGGTTTTAGCGGTGACGCCGCCTTCCCACAGCACGGAGAGCTTGGAGAAGTCAATAACCTTCAGAGCTTCAATGCCGGCCGCTTCGCCAATCACGGTGAAGATCGCAGCCAAGGCATAACCGGCCAAGATACCGATAATAAAGGGGATGAGCTTGGCAAATTTCTTACCGTAGGTAGAAGCCAGCGTGGTAACGAGCAGGGTAACAACACCGATCAGCACGCAGATGAGCGGGTTAGCGGTACCGAAACCGCCCTTTTGCAGATCGCCCACAGCGTTACCTGCCAGCGACAAACCAATGATGGCCACCGTGGGGCCGATAACGACGGGAGGCATCAGCTTGTTCAGCCAACCCACACCCACGATTTTCACCAGAATGGCGATAATCACGTACACAAGGCCCGCGAAGATCGCGCCGAGGATCAGGCCGACGTAGCCCAATGCCATCGATACGCCGCCTGCGAACGCAGCAGCCATCGAACCCAGAAACGCGAAGGACGAGCCAAGGAATACGGGGCTCTTAAATTTTGTGAATGCCAGATACACGAGAGTACCTACACCGGCACCGAACAAGGCAGCAGCAGGCTGCATACCGTTGCCGATGATTACCGGAACGACCAGCGTGGCCGCCATGATAGCCAGCAATTGCTGAATGGCGAATACGATGGTTTGCCCAAACGGGGGTCTGTCTTTGACACCATAGATGAGTTTCACTTTGTTTCCTCCTCAAAATGTAATACGTTTATGAATAAGGCGTTAGCCTTGATTCCCGGAATAAAGATACACGCCCGTTTCGCCGTCTACGGGCGGAAGCTTTACCGCCACCGATTCGGTACGGGCAGTGGGAATGTTCTTACCCACGTAATCGGCACGGAAGGGAAGCTCCCGATGCCCACGGTCTACCAAAATAGCAAGCTGAATGGCTCGCGGCCGCCCCACGGCAAACACGGCTTCGATCGCCGCGCGAATCGTGCGGCCGGTGAACAGTACGTCGTCCACCAAAACCACCGTTTTGCCCACGATGTCGAACGGAAAAACGGGCGGTAGGGCAGGTGGTGCCGAAAGCAGATCGTCACGGAACGGGCGTGTGTCCAGCGAGCCGCACGGCACGGTGATTCCCTCGATGCGCTCAATATTCTTTTGCAGCTGTTGTGCCAACGGCACGCCGCGCCGATGAATGCCGATCAGGCACACGTCACTCACGCCCTTGTTCTTTTCGGTGATCTCGTGTGCCATTCGCATCAGCGAACGGTTCATCGTGGCTTCGTCCATCAGCACTGCTTTCAGAGCTTCCATACCAATCTCCCAATAAAAAAGACCTTGTCCGCAGCGGCAGACAAGATCACTCGACGCACCCTATAGATCCCTTCTTGTCGGCCTCACGGTACCGCTTGTTAAAGATGGTTTCGTACGGGTTAAGTATATCATTCGTTTTGGTGAAAGTAAAGTCTTTTTTGTTATTTTTGTCAAAATAAGTCGATACCCGTTGCAAATATTTTTGCATTTGGTATAATGAAGGAAAAAGGAGGTTATCCTATGAAAATCACAGTTATGAGCTTCAATGTTCAGCATTGCCAAAACTATATCACCCGCGAGATCGACTACGATATTATGGCAAAAACCATTGCCGATTGCGGTGCAGATATTATCGGCCTAAACGAAATTCGTGATGCCGGTAAAGACGAGGGCTTTGAACCGCAGGTGCAATTGTTGGCTGCTAAGCTTGGTTACTATTATTATTTTGCCAAGGCTATCGACGTAGGCGAAGCCCCCAATCCGTACGGCAACGCGCTGCTTTCCCGCTTTCCCATCGAAAGTGCCGTAACCGTGCCGGTGCCCGATCCCGATCCGGCAACGCGCACCAAGGGCAGATATTATGAAACCCGTTGCCTGCTGAAAGCCAAGATCGGCGATTTAACGGTATGCGTTTGCCACTTTGGCCTCAACCCTTCAGAACAGGAAAACGCCGTGCAAACGGTTATGGAACAAATCGAGGATACCCGCTGCGTACTGATGGGCGACTTTAACGTGCGCCCCGATAACGCGGTGCTTGCTCCCATTCGCGAAGCTATGTTCGATACGGCCGACGTATTCGAAGGCGAACGCCTCAGCTTCCCGTCGGATAACCCCACCGTGAAAATCGACTATATGTTTACCAGCCGTGACCTCAAGGTGCTTACAGCGGATATCCCTGCTATTGTGGCATCGGATCACCGTCCGTACGTGTCGCAACTGGAGATGCAGTAATGGACGTTCAAGCGATTTTATCCAAGGTAGATCACACGCTGCTTTCGCCTACCGCCACCGCAGCCGAGATCTGTGCGCTGTGCGACGATGCCATGCGTTACGGCACGGCCACGGTGTGTATTCCGCCGTCGATGCTCGGTGTAGCCAAAGCCCACGTGGGTGACCGTTTGCCGCTTTGCACGGTGATCGGCTTCCCGAACGGGTATATGACAACAGCCGCCAAGTGCTTCGAAGCAGCGGATGCCATCGAAGCCGGTGCCGATGAGATCGATATGGTTATCAATCTCGGCTGGGTGCGCGAGCAAAAATACGATTCGATTTTAGAAGAGATCCGTGCCGTCAAAGCGGCGTGCGGCGAGCATACGCTTAAGGTGATCATCGAAACCTGCCTGCTCACCGACGAAGAAAAGATTTGTCTTTGTGAGGTGGTATCCGCTTCGGGTGCCGAATATATTAAAACGTCCACGGGCTTTTCTACGGGCGGCGCCACGGCGGCCGATATTAAGCTGTTTGCCGAGTACGTGGCCCCTCACGTGAAGATCAAAGCGGCAGGTGGTATTGCCACACTGGCCGATGCCGAAGAATTTTTGTCACTCGGCGCATCACGCCTCGGCACCAGCCGCATCGTGAAATTGGTTAAGGAGAACTGATATGAAGCGTGTATTTCTCATCGTGTTAGATTCGTGCGGCATCGGCGCTTTGCCCGATGCGGCGCAATTTGGCGATGCAGAATGTCACACCCTGCGGCGCATTGCCGCCTCGCCTTGCTTTGCGGCGGATACGCTGTGCAAGCTGGGGCTCGGGCATATCGAAGGCGTAGATTTTCTTCCGTGCAACGCACCGCCCACGGCGGCGGTAGCGCGTTTGGCCGAACGCTCCAACGGCAAGGATACCACCATCGGCCATTGGGAGATCGCCGGTGTAGTATCAAGTACACCGCTTCCCACGTATCCCAACGGCTTTCCTGCCGAGGTACTGGAGGAATTTTCCAAGCAAACGGGGCGCGGCGTTTTGTGCAACCGCCCGTATTCGGGTACCGACGTTATCCGTGATTACGGAAAAGAACACTGCGAAAGCGGCAAGCTTATCGTGTACACCTCGGCCGACAGCGTGTTCCAAATCGCTGCGCACGAAGACGTGGTGCCGCCAAAAGAACTGTACGACATCTGCCGCAAGGCGCGCCGTATTCTGTGCGGCAAACACGCGGTGGGGCGTGTGATTGCCCGTCCGTTTGTGGGCATCGCTCCGCAATACACCCGCACCGCCAACCGCCGTGATTTTTCGGTGGAGCCTCCCAAGAAAACGTTGCTGGATGCTGTATCCGCAGCAGGGAAAACGGTATACACGGTAGGCAAAATTGCGGATATTTTTGCGGCGCGCGGTGTTACTCACAGTGTCCCCACCCACGGTAACGACGAGGGAATGGCAGAAGCGCTTAAAGCGGCAAAAACCGAGTTCGAAGGTCTTTGCTTTATCAATCTGGTGGATTTTGATATGCTGTACGGCCATCGCCAAGACGTAGATGGCTATGCTGCCGCCTTTGCTCGGTTCGATGCGTGGTTGCCGCAGCTTTTGGCGCTGCTGCAACCCGATGACGTGCTGATGATCACCGCCGACCACGGCTGCGATCCGGGTGACACTCACACCGACCATACGCGTGAGTACGTGCCGCTGCTCGTTTTCGGCGAACAGGTTAAACCCGTCAACTTGGGTACGCGCCGCACGTTTGCCGATATTGCCGCCACGGTGGCCGAGTATTTATCCGTCCCCTTTGACGGCGACGGCAGCAGTTTCAAAAAGGAGCTGGAAGTATGACGAACGAAGCCTTGTGTGCCGCAGCTTTGGCTGCACGCCATACGGCACACGCCCCCTATTCGGGCTATACGGTAGGCGCTGCGCTGCTCACAAAAAGCGGCAAGGTCTACACGGGCTGTAACGTAGAAAACGCATCCTACGGTGCCACGATTTGTGCCGAGCGCACGGCGTTTTGCAAGGCTGTGAGCGAGGGGGAACGGTCGTTCGTTGCTATAGCTGTGGCAGGCGGACGCGATGGGGAGGTAGCTCCTGCGTTCGTACCGTGCGGCATCTGCCGTCAAGTAATGGCGGAGTTTTGCGGCGGCGAGTTTGCGGTGCTGGTGGTAAATTCCGAAACCGAGTACACCGCCTACACCTTGGCAGAACTGCTGCCTTACGGCTTCAAACTTGGTTCATAACGCTTTTTCTCACCTCATATCATACAGTAAAGACTGTGTGATATGGGGTGTTTTTTTGTTTGTACTCAAAAAACGGTATCTGCTGCCGATTCTCGCTTGCTTGGCGCTACTTGCCGCTGTGCCCTCGCTTCTTGTAAACCCACCGTTCGTGTCGGTCGGCACCACCAATTGGGGCTTAGGCTTCGGTGAGGAAGGGCAACCGCCCACGGGCAACGCCACCGCCGAGTATCTCAAAAGCTTTCATGCGCATTATCTCGGTAATACAACCGAAAAGGTCATCTATCTTACGTTCGATGCCGGCTACGAAAACGGATACACCGCCCCGATTTTAGATGCCCTCAAAAAGCATAGCGTTCCTGCTACCTTCTTTTTGGTGGGCAACTATCTGTCCACCGCCCCCGAGCTGGTTAAACGTATGATCAGCGAAGGACACACCGTGGGAAATCATACCGCCACGCATCCCGATATGTCGCGCATCGCAAGCCGTGAAGCATTTGCCGAAGAACTGCAAACGTTGGAGGCACAATACCAAAAGCTGACGGGGCAGGCGATGCATAAGCTCTATCGACCTCCGCAGGGTAAATTTAACGAGCAAAACCTAAAGCACGCACAAGAGCTGGGGTATCACACCTTCTTTTGGAGCCTTGCCTACGTGGATTGGTACGTCGATAAGCAGCCAACGCGTGCCGAAGCCCTCAAAAAGCTCACCACGCGTATCCACAACGGGGCCATCGTTCTGCTGCACAGCACCTCCGCCACCAATGCCGCCATTATGGACGAATTGCTCACCGTGTGGAAAGGGCAGGGCTATACCTTTAAACCGCTCACGGCACTGACACAGCCGCCCGTCCCGTCGCATACGTTGGAATAACACCTTGTTAGAAAGGGCGAGAGGTATGCAGACAGTTTGTATGATCGTAACGGTGTTGTTGGCCGTATACGGTGCCGCCGAGCTTGTGTATCGCGGTATTCGTCGGCTGTTGTTTTCACCGTGTGCAGGATGGTTTATCATTCCCGTGGACGATGCGTGCCCCGATATCGAATACCGTATTCGTGCAGCACGCCTGCAGGGCGTTACTCCCGTTTTACTGGATCTCGGTCTGCCCGAAAAAGACCGTGCCCACGTGCTGGCGGTGGCCGATCGTTTGGAAACACCGTTGATAACCGAAAAAGAAATCGCAAATTTCACTTTACAACAGCAAGAAAGGGGAGTATAATAAAAATCGAACATATTTTCGGTTTCATTGTGAGGGAGCGGTATGGCAAAGGAAGAACGCCTTTCGGGCACCGTGGAAAGCATTGTTTTTCGCAACGAAGACAACGGTTGGACGGTACTGGAAGTGGCCGATAACGACGAATACCACAAGGCTGTGGGCTTTTTGCCAACGGTACAGGTGGGTGAACACCTGCAGATGACGGGCGAATGGGGCGAGCACGCCCGCTTCGGTCGTCAGTTCAACGTGCAAAGCTACGAGCACAGCCTGCCAACCGATATCGATTCGGTGTTCCGCTATCTTGCCTCGGGCGCCATAAAAGGGATCGGTCCTGCCACGGCCACGGCCATTACCGACCGTTTCGGAGAAGATACCCTGCGCGTGTTGGAAGAAGAACCCGAGCGCTTGTCCGAGGTGCGCGGTATCACACCGTCACGTGCTGCCAAAATCGGCGAAGCCTATCGCGAACAGTTCGGCCTTCGCGAAGTGATCCTCGCTTTTTCGTCGTACGGATTAACGCAAAGCGAAGCGTTGCGCTGTTGGAAACGGTGGGGCGCCGCCACGGTGGATACCGTGCATAAAAATCCGTATTGTCTTTGCACTCCCGGCCTGCGCATCGGGTTCGAACGGGCCGACCGTATTTGTATGGGTATGCACCGCCCACCCGATGATGCAGGGCGTATCGAGGCAGGCCTGCTGCACGTGCTGCGTCATAACCTGCACAACGGACACACCTGCTTGCCAAAGGAGAAACTCGTGGCAGCGGCCGCTCAATTACTGCAGATTCCCGAAGGCACGGTAGCTCCCGTTTTGGAGGATATGACACGCGGCTTTGCCGTGCGTACCGAGCAAATCGGCGAGCGCACGTTTGTGTTTTTACCCGATATGCACACGGCGGAAAAATATATTGCCGGCCGCGTAAGGCTTATGACGGGCTTCCATACCGCCATAACGCCGCTTATCGAACACAATTTGGAGATCGCGCAGCAGCGGAACCATATTCAATATCAAACCGAGCAGCGCCTCGCTATTCTGGCGGCTGTCGAAAAAGGGATGCTCATTCTCACGGGTGGACCGGGTACGGGTAAAACCACCACTCTCAAGGCGATCATTATGCTGCTTGAGGGCTTGGGTGAGCGTGTGGAGATAGCCGCCCCCACGGGGCGTGCCGCCAAACGTATTTCGGAGCTCACGGGGCGCGAAGCCTGCACGATCCACCGTCTGCTGCAGGTTCAGTGGGACGAAAACGATACCCCCGTGTTTGATCGCAACGAAAAGAACCCCTTGGATGCCGACGCTCTCATCGTCGATGAAATGTCGATGGTGGATACGCTGCTGTTTGAAAGTCTGCTCAGAGCGCTGCGACCGGGCTGCCGTCTTATTTTGGTGGGCGATACCGATCAGCTGCCTGCTGTGGGTGCAGGGCGTGTGCTGCACGATTTGATCGACAGCCGCGTGTTGCCCGTGGTGGAGCTCACGGAGGTATTTCGTCAGGCGTTGGAAAGCGATATCGTTGCCAATGCCCACCGCATCGTTAAGGGCGAAATGCCTATACTCAACAATAAAAAGGGCGATTTTTTCTTTCTGCCGCAGCGCAGTGGGGAGGATACGGTCGAAACGGTTCTCGATTTGTGCGCCCGTCGCCTTCCTGCAAGCTACGATAACAACGTATGGAACGGTATTCAGGTGCTTTGCCCCGGTCGTAAAGGCGAGGTAGGGACGGTGCATCTAAATATGCAGCTGCAGCAGCTGCTCAATCCGCCCGAAAAAGGCAAGCACGAATGGCGCGGTGAGGGCGAGCTTCTTCGCGAAGGCGATAAG
>JAZQTE010000192.1:0-4816 GCA_045630505.1 Acutalibacteraceae bacterium
GTCCCACTTTTTCAAGCAATACTTCAGCATAATATTTCACCCTCCTTACCTTCCCGTTGATCCAAACCCGCCGTCGCCACGTTCTGTGTCCTCAAGTTGGTCAACCAGTTCGAGCTTGTCCATCGAGATCGGCACGATCACCAGTTGAGCGATCTTGTCTCCGCGCTTGAAATGCCTCTCGTACTGCGACAGGTTGTACATTTTCACGACGAGGGTGCCCGTGTACCCGCTGTCGATCACACCTTCCGAAATGAGGCCGTAATTGACATTGAGTCCTGATTTGCTTTTGATGAGACCGACGAATCCGCGCGGGATGGCGATATGCACACCCGTATCAATCGTAGCGCTCTCCAAACTGTACGGGAAACCAAGCCAGCGAAGTTCTTGTGACCGATTGCCTCGGATTTTAAAATCGATCGGCGTCCGCAGGTCGTACCCGGCATCGTCATACTCGTGCGCCTTTTCCGGCATAAACGCTCCTTCATCGAGCATCACTTTCATCTTTATCATCCTCCGTTCTGTAACATTGTGAGAAAAGGATTGCTTCCCTTCTCTTGCTTGGATTTCTTCTCATCATTGCTCGCCCACTTGATGATGGCGAGGTAATGTGAATCGTACTTGTACCCGTGGATACCGATCGCCACCGACATATTCTCGATGCGCTCATCGCAATCAGGGAATCGCTCTTGCAGCTTTCGATATTCCTCGTCGGTCAGCAGAACATTCTGTTCCGATCCGTACCGATGCTTCGGTGGTTTTTTCTTCGGCGCAGCCGTAGACATATCCCCTCTTTCTCTATCATCTGTATCTTCATCTTCACTCTTTTCTCTTATCTCTTTATCTGTGTTACATTTTGTTTCATCGGTGTTACATTTTGTTTCATCGGTGTTACACGCCTTGTTTCTCTCGCGATACTCACGAACTCTCTTGGTAGAATCCGCTTCGCTCCCGATCATTTTTTCGATGCCGACCATATAGATGGTCCCGTCCTCAAGAATCTCGACAACGCCAAGATCCACGAAGCACGACATCGCCTGCGCGACGGTGTCTACATCGGTGTTCGTCACGACAGCGAGCATCTCATCGCTGTACGGTTTCGCCTCACTGAAGCGAAGGTGTCCCTTGTGATCGATGCTCTCGGTAAGCAGTTTCATATAGAACAGGGTGAAATCCTTGTTGATCGCCTCGATGATGCGGACATCGTGCCGTTTGAAGAAACCTCTATTTAATTTGAGCCAATAGTATTTTTTTGACTCTGCCACGGTTATCCCCCCTTTACTTTTTCATTTGAGAAAACAACTACCATAGAAGGGAACGGTGCATTCATACTCGCCCCGCCGAATCGAAGTCTTCCTCTCAAAAACTCGATTTTCCCATATGGTAAACAGTAATCGTGAAACCAGTTTGTATCCGTACGCGCTGGGATCAGCATGACCACCGTCGCAGAAGATGTGGCGGCCTTCTTTACCCACTTCACGATCTGCCTGCCATACGGAGGATTACACCAACAAACGCCCTTCCACTCTTGCTTCAACCCGTCCATTTCGGGCGTGTAAAACTTCGAGCATTTTGCGTTTTCCGGCAGAGCGCATACATCGGTTTCAAAGTGATACACAGAATCGTATTTATCGAACAACTCCTGCGGCGTAGACCACAGATCCGATTTGCTTGTAAACATCGCTTTCTGCAACACACCGTTCGCCCCCTTTACTCATCCTCTTTGCTGAACTCCAGCCCAAGCTGCTCGATCCGCCTGTCAACGTGCGTCCAGTACACTTCATCGTTGGCGTGTTCAGCAGCCAATGTGCTAATACGATTGATTGCTCGCATAAGGCGGCGTTTGCCGTGGCCAAACTCATCGTTATACGTAATGCACATCAGCTTGAAGAAGCGGCGCATAACCAATTTGTACCGCCTCTCCGTCTCCGCCTCAAGAACATCGCTGATCGCCTTCTTCTGCGCCCTCGTCGTGATGGCGGAAGGTTTAAGTCTTGCTCTCATACCGACACCTCCGCGTTCATCAAATTAACGACGGCATCCAGCGCAGCTTTGAACTTCTCGACCTCGGAAACGTGGATATAAAACTCGCCGCGTAGGTCGGGCAGTTTTACAACCATAGATTTTTCATCCATATTCAAATCAAAACCGTACCCGTTAACAGCGACGACCTTACGCAAAACCTTGATTTCGGTCTCCGCCTGCGGCTTCGAGATCCCGCACCGTTCAGGCGTTCTCGTGACGCTTTCCATACGGCAACCTTGATTGCCGATATACCGACGCACCGTAGGCACCGAAATCTCCAGCATATTGGCGATATCCTTGTTGCTGTAGCCCTTCTGCCGCAACTGCATCATATCGTCATACGTGACATCTAACTTTCTTCTCATCTCTTATACACTCCTGCTTTATAATCTTTAAAATCGGGACAACGCCCAATCAGGATGCCGCAGATCAAAAGCGTCTCCGCATTGGATAATATCCGGGTAATTGCTCATTGCCACTTGCTTGGCGTATTTATCGATTTCGTATGCGTAATACTTCACATTCGTAAAGCCCATCTTATCGAGGCAATACCGACCAGTGCCGATTCCGTCATACATTGATAGCACAACGATTTCTTCGTCTCTCGGCACATCCTTCAACGCGCCGCTCAAGATATGTATGATTACTTCGGCTGTCCATCCGTTACCAAGACCTTTGTATGCTTGAGAATTGGATACCGCACGGCAATAATCGTCGGGCAAGGTTTGAAGTCTGCAACACTCGGTAACTGTCAATTTACGAATGATGTAATATCCGTCTGCCAGTTTGATAGGGTACTTTTTGCCTTTGATCGTGATGAAGCCGTCCTTGACTTTGTAAATCCGCTTCATTGCTTGCGGGTCTTTGCCATTGCCAACAAACTGTTCAGAAGGCAGCCCATCGGTAGGTATCGCAATTCCCGTAGCACCATAAGTCGAACTGTAACAGCAGATGTTAGAAATACTTGTAAAACTGTACTGCGCTTTAATGGTTTGGGCTTTCCCGTCTTCGGTAACATTCACTGGCGTAGCGTACAACCCCGTCTTCGCTCCAACGCCACCGCCTTGACCGCAAAGTGTTGTTGCCTTGCCATCGGGCGAGTAAACGCGATACTGTTTGCTGTCGTGGTCTTTGTTAGCAACGTCGCTCTCAATCGTGCCGATGCGAACTGGCTCACACACCATACTGTCCGTCTGTGCCGTAGTGATCGCGTTTGCTTTTGGCTCTCCGTTGCTTTCGTACCGCTTCACCCACTTGCCATCTTCTATTCGACCGCGATAACCGATGCCTACTGGCTCTGCAATCATATCGACTTGTTGTTTGTTGGGGTTTTCGCTAAACATACGATGCTCAAAGCCACCGCAATTATTTGAATAGTGCGAATTTAGCGGACGCGCTTTGTCGTCGTTGCCGTATGGTGGGATGTGAATTGGCTCAAGCGCAATCTGCGCGTGTTGCTTTTTGAAGTAGTCCCGCGCGTTTCCTTGATGTGTGACAAGAAGCGGGTAACTCTTTTCTCGGTCTACCACACCGCTCTCAAGGATATCCCTCAACAGAATCCCTCTGTCTTCGGGCTGTTCAACGGTCCCGCAATTATGAACGTAAAATCGTTGTCGGTTTTGCGCCGATACAAGTGCGGAATTGATTTCGATGTACCGCGCACCCGTATCTTCCATAAACAACGAGCCATCCCACACGCCAAGTTCCTTTTGGATTTGGTCTTTGATCGCTTGAGCTGCCGACTTGTTGTTTTCATATAGGAAGAAATCGGGCTTGAACTTCTGCTTCGCGATGAGATAGTTCACGAATAACTCCCAACCAATGCCGCTCGGCTCGGTCTCTCTTCCGTTCTTTTGGGCGATGCTCCACTTGGTACACGGGCTACCGCCTATCAATAGTTTAATCATTGAACTAAATCCCCTCTTATACCGCCATTAGAACGGTAAATCATCTCCGCCGACAACCTCCTCAAGTTCAACACCCATCGCCTGCGCGTTGTTCGTGAAGGAATTCAGCGCATCGGGCTGCTGGTTGGCATCATTTCCGCCTTTAGAAAGCGTGTGCACACGAAGGTTGTCCACGGAAACCTCAAACGTCTTGCGCTTGTTGCCGTCCTTGTCATCCCATTCGCGGCAGGTGAGCGCACCTTCAACCTCGACGGTGTCACCCTTGTGACCGTAATTGCAAAGGTATTCTGCCGATTGACGCCACACCACGAAATAGATGAAATCGGTGGTGTCCTTCACGTGCGGTCGTTTGACCGCTAACGTGAAGGAGCAGACGGACACACCACCGCTGGTGGTCTTGAGTTCGGGATCGGCCGTGAGGCGGCCGACGAAATTACAACTGTTCATATTCGTCCTCCATTGTCGGTTTTTCTTTGATTCGGTATACTGCGAAGTGTGTCACTTCGTCGTATCGGTTTTTGGCGCTTTCAAAGGATACTTGGAATTTGTATCCCTGCTTCTTGAGGTCGGAGATGCGCGATGCGAGACGGTAGATACCGTACTCAAGCATCGCCTCTCTCGACGTGATCGTCCCGTAATCGTTAAGATGACGGATGATCCTCTCACACTGTGTCAGTTTCGACATTCTCGATCACCTCGCCCGTTTCTTCTTCGACGATGTATCCTTCGCCGTAGATCACTTCGTTGGGAGCGACGGTCATATCGTCGGAAAGCTCGGATTTGACCGTCTCATCCTGCGTGACCGCACGGACGAAATCGGATTTCAGCGGAGCATACTTCAGCACCTTTTTCAGCACCGTCTTCTTCGCCATTTCCTCAAAATTGGT
>JAZQTE010000193.1:0-4029 GCA_045630505.1 Acutalibacteraceae bacterium
GTTGCGCTTCATGTTGTTTGCAATCTCAATGGGGTTGAACTGGATGGTGCTGTAGAAATATGCAAAGGACACGATGAGCAGCAGGTAAATTACTGCATACAGTACGCTGGTGGTGTTGAAGATGCTGAGGAAACCGCCCCAGAAGCCCTCGCTTGCTGCGGTGATACCGAAGAACATGCACAGGGTAGCGGGCAGAGAAGCGATGGTCTGAGCGAAGATGACAGGCAGAACGCCGGACATGTTCAGCTTCAGGGGCAGATGGGTGGACTGGCCACCGTACATCTTGCGACCGACAACACGCTTAGCGTATTGTACGGGGATACGGCGTTCCGCGTCCGTCACGAAGACGATGAGCGCAATGATCGCCAAGAAGATCAACAGTACCACCGGTACTAAGATAATGTTGGAGATCGCACCGCTTTGGTTGCTGCCAAGCTGTTCGATACCGTAATCATAGAACATCGTCCACAAATAGGTGGCAGCACGCGGAATGCTGGAGAGAATACCTGCGAACAACAGAATGGAAATGCCGTTGCCGATGCCGCGTTCGTTGATCTGTTCGCCCAGCCACATAATGAGGGCAGAACCGGCCACGAAGCACAGCACGATAACAACAGCGGCAAACCAAGCGCCGAAACCGCTTTGGGCTTCCTTCACCAGCACGTTGCCGGTGTTAGCGCCGTTGCGCAGCATAAAGTAGTACGCCACGCCAAGGAGCAGGCCCAAGCCCACCGTTACAAAACGGGTTAGCTTGGCAATGACCTTACGGCCCGCCTCGCCCTCTTTGGCCAGCTGCTCAAGCTTCGGAATGGCTACCGTGAGCAGCTGCAGAATAATGCTGGCGTTAATGTAGGGCGTGATGGACAATGCAAACACGCTGGCATTGGAAAAACCGCCGCCGGAGATCATCGTCAAATAGCCCCAACCCGTACCCGTCGTGGTAGCGTTGGCAAGCGCCGCAACATCCACGAACGGAACCGTGATGGCCGAACCGATACGGAAGATCAGAACGATCAGCAGGGTATACAGGATCTTTTTACGCAGGTCGGTGATTTTCCAGGCGTTTCTCAGAATTTGAAACACGTTAGATCACCTCAGCCTTTCCACCTGCAGCTTCGATCTTTGCCTTAGCTGCTTCAGAATAGGCTGCCGCTTTAACCGTGAGTTTTTTGGTCAACGTACCGTTGGCCAGGATTTTTACGCCGTCATAGGTCTTCTTGACCAGACCGGCATTCTTCATTGCTTCTACGTCGACAACCGCGCCGTCCTCAAAAGCGTTGAGAGCAGCCACGTTCACCGTAGCGTAGGTCGTTGCAAAAATGTTCACGAAACCTCTTTTGGGGATTCGTCTTTGCAGAGGCATCTGACCGCCTTCAAAACCGATCTGCATACCACGGCCGGCACGAGCCTTTTGGCCCTTGTGACCTTTACCGGCGGTTTTGCCCTGACCGGAACCGTGACCTCTGCCAATTCTCTTGGACTCCCGAACAGAACCGGGGGCCGGAGAAAGTTCTTGCAGCTTCATAGTATTCGCACCTCCTTGTTCGATTTGGTTATGCTTCCGTTACCTCGACGAGGTGGATGATTTTTGCCACCTTACCCTGAGTCGCAGCGTTATCGGGTTGGCACACGGTGTCGCCGATCTTGCGCAGACCCAAAGAATTGGCAGTGGCGATCTGGTCTTTCTTAGAACCGATCAGGCTGCGTACCAGCTTCACGGTAACCGTCGCCTCTTTAGCCTTCTTTGCCATTTGTATGCCCTCCCGTTAACCTAAGATTTCCTTGGCAGTCTTGCCGCGGATGGCAGCCGCTTCCTCAACGTTACGCAGCTGCATCAGGCCGTTCATCGCGGCGCTGACAACATTGTAGGGATTGTTGGAGCGGAGAGCCTTGGTACGGATATCTTTGATACCGGCAGCTTCCACTACCGCACGCACCGCACCGCCGGCAATACAACCGGTACCGGGAGCGGCGGGCTTCATCAGCACACGACCGGCGCCGAAAGCACCGATAACCTCGTGCGGGATGGTATTCCCTTTCAGAGAAACCTTGACAAGGTGTTTCTTGGCATCCTCGATGCCCTTGCGAATTGCATCCGGAACTTCGCCGGCTTTACCGGTACCGAAGCCCACAGTGCCTTTGCCATCACCCACAACGACCAAAGCGGCGAATTTCATAACGCGACCGCCCTTAACGGTTTTGCTGACACGGTTGATGGCAACGACGGTTTCTTTGAACTCGTCGTGCATTTCTTCTCTTCTGGCCAAAGTATTTCCTCCTCTTCCTTAGAACTTGAGGCCACCCTCGCGGGCGCCTTCGGCCAATTCCTGAACACGGCCGTGATAGATGTAACCGCCTCTGTCGAAAACGACACATTCGATGCCTTTTTCCAGAGCGCGCTTAGCGACCAATTCGCCGACCTTGCGGGCGGCAGCCTTGTTGCCGCCGGCCATGCCGAAATCTTTTTCGACACTGGATGCGGAAACGATCGTAACTCCCTTAACATCATCAATGATCTGGGCTTCGATGTTCTTGAGGGAGCGGAATACGTTCAGGCGGGGGCACTCAGCAGTGCCGGAGACCTTGCTACGAACACGAACGTGACGGTGCAAGCGCGCCTTGTTGCTGTCTTTCTTGCTAACCATTCTGGCTCATCCTCCTTACTTCTTGCCCTTCGCACCGGTCTTACCTTCCTTGCGGCGGATATACTCGGTAGCGTATTTGATGCCCTTGCCCTTATACGGCTCCGGCGGGCGCTTCTCGCGGACTTCCGCAGCAAACTGGCCAACCAGCTGCTTGTCGGGACCGCTGATGATGATCTTATTGGGGTTCGGAACCTCAATGGAGATACCGGGGATCTCGCTCATGATGACCTGATGGCTGAAGCCGAGGTTCATAACCAGATCCTTGCCCTGCTTCGCCACACGGTAACCGACGCCGTTGACATCGAGCTCCTTGGAGAAGCCCTTTTCAACGCCTTCGATCATGTTGGCGATCAACGTACGGGAGAGGCCGTGCAGCGCACGGTTTTCCTTTTCGTCGTTGGGACGGGTAACGAGGATTTCGTTACCCTCGATGGCCACGGTGATGTTGCTGTGGATCTTTTGGGTGAGTTCACCCTTCGGGCCCTTTGCCGTCACGACACCGTCTTTCAGCGTTACCTGAACGCCGGCCGGGATGGTAATGGGTTTACGTCCAATTCTCGACATTGTTCATTCTCCCCCTTACCACACAAATGCGAGGACTTCGCCGCCCACATTTTCCTTGCGAGCTTTCTTATCGGTCATAATGCCTTTCGACGTAGACACGATGGCGGTGCCGATGCCCTTCATGACCTTCGGCATATCCTCACTACTGGAATAGATGCGCAAGCCGGGCTTGGAAACACGGCGCAGGCCCATCAGAACAGGGGTCTTCGAAGCCCCTTGGTACTTCAGGGTGATGCGAATGGTGCCTTGCTTGCCATCTTCGATAACTTGAAAATTCTTGACATATCCCTCGTCAACAAGAATCTGGGCAATAGCCTTCTTCACGTTGGAAGCGGGGATATCCACCGAATCATGCTTCGCCGAACTCGCGTTACGAATTCTCGTCAGCATATCGGCAATCGTATCGGTGATTTGCATTCCGTCAACCTCCTTCTAGCTATTACCAACTTGCCTTTTTCACACCGGGAATCTCGCCTTTGTAGGCCAGTTCGCGGAAGCAGATACGGCACACGCCGTACTTACGCAAATAAGCGTGGGGACGACCGCAGATCTTGCAGCGGTTGTACGCGCGGGTGGAGAACTTCGGCGCCTTCTGCTGCTTTAACTTCATAGATGTTTTCGCCATAGTAATCTCCCTCCTTATTTCGCGAACGGAGCGCCCATCAGAGTGAGCAGCTCACGCGCTTCTTCGTCGGTGTTGGCGGTGGTGACAAAGCACAGGCCCATGCCGCGCACCTTGTCGATCTTATCGTAGTCGATCTCAGGGAAGATCAACTGCTCCTTGAGGCCCATGTTGTAGTTGCCACGGCCATCGAAGGAG
>JAZQTE010000194.1:0-2548 GCA_045630505.1 Acutalibacteraceae bacterium
CACGCTTTCTGACGAATTTTCCGACGCAGGTATCAACCAAACCAAGCACAGTGTGTATCTCGATATGCAGGTGCTGATGACGGCGGCGCTGCCCTTGGAGAAAACGAGCATTGAGCTTGAAACTCGTTTTTTGCTGTGCGAAAGCGTGTTGGTGGGTGAGGTGCCGGAAACGGTACTGGAGGTAGATTTTGGGAATGAGCTCAGCAAAATTTTCGGCTCGGGGCATTGAAAAAACGTGCGGATACTGGTATACTAACCTTAAACGAGGTGAGTGTATGGATTTTGAAGGCGCACGCGCAAGAATTGCGCAGCTGCAGCAGCAAATCGAGTATCACAGCAAACGGTATTACGACGAAGATGCCCCCGAAATTGAAGACGATGAGTTCGACGCTTTAACCAGAGAGCTGCGGCAATTGGAGGAAGCCTATCCTCAGCTCATTACCGCCGATTCGTATACGCAAAAGGTGCACGGTGAGGTGTCGCGCCAATTTACTCCCGTGAAGCACGAGGTGCCGCTGGGCAGCCTGCAAGACGTGTTCTCGCTGGAGGAGGTTCGCGAATTCGATGCCCGTGTGCGCGAGGAGCTTGCTCACCCCACGTACGTGGTCGAACCCAAGATCGACGGCCTTTCCATTGCGCTGGAATACCAAAACGGCGCGTTTGTACGCGGTGCCACTCGCGGTGACGGTGAAACGGGGGAAGACGTTTCGGCCAATCTGCGTACCATTGCGGATATTCCGGCAAAGCTGTCCCGTAAGGTAGACCGTGTTATTGTGCGCGGTGAGGTGTATATGCCGCGCGAGCGGTTTGCCGCTTTGGTGGAACAGCAAGAGCAAAACGGTGAAAAAACCTTTAAGAACCCCCGCAATGCGGCGGCAGGTTCGCTTCGGCAAAAGGATCCTGCGGTTACCAAAAGCCGCGGCCTGTCGTTGTTTGTGTTTAATATGCAGCTGTTAGAGGGCGATACGGTATCGGCTCACGCTGCTTCTTTGGAGTTTATGAAGGGGCTTGGCTTCTCTGTGATCCCGTTCTATCACCGCACCGATTCGATAGACGAGGTGATTGCCGAGATCGAGCGCATCGGGCAGATACGCGGCAGCCTGCCGTTTGATATCGACGGCGCCGTGATCAAGGTGGATGATTTCGCCGATCGCAACCGTTTGGGAAGCACCAGCAAATATCCCCGTTGGGCGGTGGCGTATAAATATCCGCCCGAGGAAAAGCAAACGGTGCTGCGCGATGTAGAAATCACGGTAGGGCGCACGGGCGTTCTCACTCCCACGGGCGTGTTTGATCCCGTTACCTTGGCAGGAACAACGGTGAGCCGCGCCACGTTGCACAACGCCGATTACATTCGCGATAAAGGCCTTGGAATCGGTGATACGGTTGTGCTGCGCAAGGCAGGGGATATTATTCCCGAGGTGGTACGCGTGGTAACGCACGAGGGCGATGTGTTCCAAATGCCGTCTGTATGCCCCTCCTGCGGCGAGGCGGTATCGCACGAGGCGGATGAAGCGGCCCTACGGTGCAGCAATCCTGCTTGCCCTGCACAGCAGCTGCAGCGCATCATTCATTTTGCCTCGCGTGATGCGATGGATATTGAAGGTCTTGGCCCTGCAGTGGTGGAGCAATTGGTAAGCGAAGGGCTTGTAAGTGATATTGCCGATTTGTACACCTTGCCAAAGCAGGAGATCAGCCGTTTGGAAGGCAAGGGTGACAAAGCGGCGGATAACCTGATAGCTTCGGTGGAAAATTCCAAGCAGGCCGATCTTTCGAGACTGCTGTTTGCGCTGGGGATCCGTCATATCGGGCAAAAGGCCGCCAAGCTGTTGGCACAGCGCTTCGGCACGATGGACGAGGTGATGGCGGCCGACCGTAACGCCTTGCTGTCGATTGACGGCTTTGGCGATATTATGGCAGATAATGTGCTTGCGTTCTTTGCGTTGGAGCCTTCGAAAAAGCTGATCGAACGCTTAAAGGGTTGCGGCGTGAATATGAGCTGTACCTCACAACCGACCGACCGCCGCTTCGAGGGCATGACGTTCGTGCTCACGGGCACGCTGCCTTCGATGACGCGTGACGAAGCCGCAGCGCTGATTGAACAGTACGGCGGAAAAACCTCGAGCAGCGTGTCGAAAAAGACCACCGTGGTGCTGGCAGGCGAGAGCGCCGGCAGCAAGCTTACCAAGGCGAAGGATTTGGGGATCCGCATTATCGACCAAGCGGAATTTGAAGCGATGATAAAGGATGTGTAAGGCTATGACGGCACTGGAGGAACGCGTGCTTTCTTATGTGCGTGATCACCGTGAAGAACTGTTTCAAGCGGTATCGGAGCTTGTGCAAATCGATACGCAAAATTTCAAAACACACGGCAACGAAAACGAGGGCCAAGCGTATTTTGAAAAGCGCTGCCGCGAGCTTGGGTTGGCGGTGGACCGTTACTCGATGGCTTCGGTTGACGGTATTACCGAGCATCCCGAGTTTCAATCAGGCCGCGATGCCGAGCACCGTGAAAACGCCGTAGCAGTGTTTGCCGGCGAGGAGAACG
>JAZQTE010000195.1:0-2131 GCA_045630505.1 Acutalibacteraceae bacterium
CACCGAAGAAAACGCCGATTTTGCGGAGTTCGTAAAAGCGCTTAACACCGTAACGGTGCAGCTGTGCCGTCTGATCGCGGCCGACGGCGAAGGCGCTACCAAAATGCTGGAATGCATCGTCAGCGGCGCCGCCGACGAAGCCACCGCCAAAACCGTGGCAAAAAGCGTTATTTGCTCCAGCCTGCTCAAATCCGCTATGTTCGGCGCCGACGCCAACTGGGGACGCGTGCTGTGTGCCATCGGCTACAGCGGCGCCGACGTTGACGTCACCAAGGTAGGCGTTGCCTTCAAATCCTCCAAGGGCATCATCGTTGTGTGTGAGAACGGCGCTGGCGTACCGTTCTCGGAGGAAAAGGCCAAGGAGATCTTGCTGGAAAGCGAAATCGAAATTCTCATCACGCTGGACAGCGGCGATGCCACTGCCACTGCGTGGGGCTGCGATCTCACGTACGATTACGTGAAGATCAACGGCGATTATCGGACGTGAGGTGTTAACAATGGATACGTTATTTTCAAACGCACAACGGGCCGAGGTGCTCACGCAAGCCCTCCCCTACATTAAGCAATACAACGGCAAGATCGTCGTGGTTAAATACGCCGGCAACGCTATGATCAACCAACAGCTCAAGCAGCAGGTGATGGAAGATATCGTGCTGCTGTGGCTCATCGGTGTCAAGGTCGTGCTGGTGCACGGCGGCGGCCCCGAAATCAGCGAGCTGATGGCGCGGCTCGGCAAAAAGCCCGAATTTGTGGACGGTTTGCGCGTAACCGATAAGGAAACCGTGGATATCGTGCAGATGGTACTCGCCGGTAAAGTGAACAAAACGCTCGTTAATCTGCTGGAAAAGCAGGGCGGCAAGGCGATGGGTATTTCGGGTATGGACGGCCAGCTCATTGAAGCCGAAATGCGCGATCCGCGCCTCGGTTACGTCGGCCGCATCACAAAGGTACATATTCAGCCCGTAATGGACTTACTGGAAAAGGGCTATATTCCCGTTATTTCCACGCTCGGCTGCGATAACGAAGGCAACGCCTACAACATCAACGGCGATACTGCCGCCGCCTACATTGCCGGTGCGCTGAACGCCGAACGCTTGGTGATGATGACGGATATCGCCGGCCTGCTCAAGGATAAGGACGATCCCTCCACGCTGATCCCGAAGGTCACCATTTCCGAAGCCCGCGCTCTGTGCAAAGCAGGCGTGGTTTCGGGCGGTATGATCCCGAAGGTGGATTGCTGCATTGAAGCGATCCACAAGGGTGTAGAAAACGTGGTTATTATGGACGGCCGCGTTCCCCACTCGATTCTGATGGAGATCCTCACCGACGAAGGTGCAGGTACCATGGTTACGGGGGATAAAGAATGAAAACCTTAACCGAAAAAGACAACGCCTACGTTGCCAACACCTACCGCCGCTTCCCCGTGGAGGTCACGCACGGTAAGGGCTCGCTTCTGTGGGATACAAGCGGCAAGCAATATATTGATATGGGCTCGGGTATCGGCGTTACGGCGTTCGGCATTGCCGATCTCGAATGGCAAGCCGCCGTTACTGCACAGCTTTCGCAGGTGCAGCACACCTCCAATCTGTATTACACCGCCCCCTGCGCCACACTGGCACAGCTTTTGTGCGAACGCACGGGGATGAAAAAGGTGTTTTTCGGCAACTCGGGCGCCGAAGCCAACGAATGTGCCATCAAGGTAGCGCGTAAGTATGCCGCCGAGCATAAGGGCGCCGAGTATTCCGATATTATCACGCTGGAAAACAGCTTCCACGGCCGCACGCTCACCACGCTGGCAGCCACGGGACAAGAGCATTTCCATGAGCTGTTCAACCCCCTCACCCCCGGCTTCTACCACGCACCTGCCAACAACTTCGAGGCAATGGAGGCGCTGGTAGCCGAGCACAAGGTAGCAGGTATTTTGCTCGAATGTGTGCAGGGCGAAGGCGGCGTGAACACGCTGCGTGTCGATTACGTAAAGAAAGTGGCCGCTCTTTGCGAGGAGCGCGATATCGTTTTGATGATCGACGAGGTACAAACGGGTAACGGCCGCACGGGGCGCTTGTATTCGTATGAATACTATGGCATCAAGCCCGACGTCGTGACCACCGCCAAGGGCCTCGGCGGCGGC
>JAZQTE010000196.1:0-1810 GCA_045630505.1 Acutalibacteraceae bacterium
ATGCCCAGGGTGGAACCACGTCGCTTACTTCTCTGCCCGTGGTCTATGGGTCCAATCAGAATAATAAGATCGATACGACTACCAATCCCACAAAAGAAGGATATACCTTCGACGGTTGGTTCGATGCCCCGGAAGGCGGCAACCGAGTGTACAAGTCGTCCAACGGCTCCTGCTATGCAGGTGATTATTGGACAAACGCCTGGGAAATAGCAGGAACCGGCGCTACCTGGAAAGGCCCCAAGACGCTGACGCTCTATGCTCATTGGATTCCCAATACCTACACCGTAAATTTCAATGCCAACGGCGGCAGTGTAGGTACACCGAGCAAGACGGTGACCTATGACAGCACTTACGGTGATTTGCCTGAACCAACAAAAAAAGGTTATATCTTTGACGGTTGGTACACTAATCAAAATTTTGAAACGAAAGTAACACGGATTACAGAAGTTCAAATTACTGAAAATCAAACGCTTTATGCAAAATGGAGACCTAACACTTACCAAGCAAATTTATACGCAAACGGTGGTAGCGTAAGTCCTACAAGCATAGTCGTTACTTACGATAGCCCCTACGGCACTTTGCCCACGCCTACAAGAACGGGTTATACTTTTAATGGCTGGTTTACTCAATCAAGTGGTGGCGATCGAGTGGAAAGTACAACAGTTGTTAAAACTGCCAGTACCCACTCTTTATGCGCACAATGGGATGCCAATACCTACACCGTAAATTTCAATGCCAACGGCGGCAGTGTGGGTACACCGAGCAAGACGGTGACCTATGACAGCACTTACGGCGAATTGCCCACTCCGACACGAGAAAATCACACCTTCGCAGGTTGGTTTACGGCAGCGGAGGGCGGCACGCAGATTACAAGCACCACGGCGGTTAAGATAACCGAAAGTCAAACCCTCTATGCCCGCTGGAACATTAATACCTACACCGTCACTTGGAAAAACCACGACGGCTCGGTTTTGGAAACCGATACGGGCGTTACCCACGGCACAGCACCTGCCTATAACGGCGCAACACCCGAAAAGCCGGAGGACGAAAACTTTACCTATACCTTTAACGGTTGGTCTCCTGCGCTTGAAGCGGTTACCGGCGTCGTTGAATACGTCGCACAGTTTACGGCAGTAAGTAAACGTGTTGAACCCACCTACACCATCACCATCCCTGCCACGGTAAACGAGAGCGAAAGCTTTAAGGTTTCGGTGACGGGCGTTGTGCTCAATACAGACCAAACACTGACCGTTACTTTGCAAAGTGATTTTACGCTCACAAACGAGCAGGGTGCCGAGCTTGGCTTTACAATAAATGACGGTGCCATCGTGAACAACGCGCAACTTATTTCGGTTACAGGCAACGGAGATAAAAACAATCCTCTCAGCTTTACAACCGAAAACTTGACGGCAGAGATTGCCGAAGAAGCAAAATATTCAGGCACATACACCGGAACAATTACCTTTACCATTGCGGTGAATACTGCCGAACAAACGCAGTAAGGAGAAAAGCTTATGAAAAAACTTTTATCAATACTTATAGCTATTGCACTGATGCTGAGTTTGGCAGTCCCGGCCTTTGCTATGCAAATATTCATTGAAATAAAGGTAGCAACGGGGGATGAAATAATCACCTTGGAAGTAGAACCTACCGATCGCATTGAAGATATCAAGGTGAAGATTTATGATAAAAAAGGCATCCTGCCTGCCGACCAAAAATTAATCTTTGCAAACAAGCAGTTGGAAGACGGAAACACACTTCAGGATTATTCCATTCAGAAAGATTCTACTCTACGTTTGGTTATTCCAAG
>JAZQTE010000197.1:0-5741 GCA_045630505.1 Acutalibacteraceae bacterium
CCGATTTCCACATACGGTTCACACCCGTGCCCGTGGAGGCTTCCACGTTGGCAACGGTGAGTGCCGTTTGGTTTTCGGCACGCTTGAGCAGCGAACCGATCTCGATGATCTCGTAGGTTTCGCCGCCGTATTTAGCGGTGAGGGCATTGGCTTCATCGTCGAAGCCTTCAGCAAAGTACATACGGTTGAGGAAACGGATGCCGTCGTAGCCCGTGCCGTCTGCATTGACACGCAGGGCGGTACCGATGGTATCGGCCGCGAAATCGGTATCGGCGGTGGACACGAATTTGGCATTGAGATGTACCGTTTCGGCAGGCTGTACGTATTCGTAGGTGAGGCCGTTGCCTTCGCCGAATTTGCCGCCGTTCATACTCTTATTGAGGATCTTAACTTCCTTGCCAGAAGCGGTGGTGTAGGTTAAGGAACCGGGCACCAGCATATAACCGCTGTTGGGCGCAACCGTGACGCGCACGATGCTGCCTTCCTTCACGGTGGTGAGCATCTTGCCGCTTTCGCTGCCGGCCGAAATCGTGATATTACCTTGGCGCGTTGCCGAATCCTTGGCAGCCACGACCATCGCCGCAGGCGTTACCTCGGTGAACACGATATCGTCGATATACGCGGCCTCGGTGGCGCCCTTCGTGCCGAACTGCATAGACGAGGTCCAGTTGCCGTTGTTGGTGATATTGGAGCCGGTGGCAAAGTATACCGTGCGCTCGGTCCACGTGTCGGTGGCTTCAAAGTTCGCCGTGACGCCCACGTTGTTGATGGTGGCCGCCCAGCCGTTGCCGCCGGCCACGTTGAACAGCACGGCACCGCCCTTATGACGGAAGGTGACTTTGTAGGCCGTGTGATTTCTCAAGTAGCCGAGAGCTACAATGGCTGTGTTGGTGCTGCGGTCGATACCGGGGTTGAGTTTGAGCACCTTGGTGGTGTTGCCGAGTGCTTCGTCACCCTGAATCACTTCGCCCAAGCCGTTACGGATAATACGATCGTAGTAGGCTATCGCGGGAGCAGTTTGCTCGAAGTCACCGCCGATAACCAAGCTGCTGTTTTCGTCCACCAGCGTGAGCTTCACATCGTCGACCATCACGTTGTTGTTACCGGCACCGTAGCGCTGGAACATCAGCGAGTAATTGGCATCGGTGGCAGGCGCGTCGCCCGTTTCAACGTAGATAGCGTTGGTAACCCATTCGCCCGTGGTGTTACAGCTCTCTACCAAAGCCTTGCCCGTACCGTTGCTCTTGAACAAGGCAACGTTCACTTGGTTGGAGATATAGGCGTATATACGGCCTTTATCGCCTTCCACCGCTTTGGAACGGAAGCTGAACAGATAACGGGAGTTGGGCTTCAAGAACATCTTTTGCGTTAAGAAATCGGTGAAGTCCTTGTTTGTCGGGAACGTCATTACTTGGTTGCCGTCTACACCGTTTTCGTAGGCCGTATGACCTGCATCAATACCGGGAGCATAGGTATCCACGTCGATATTAAACACTTCTTCGGCATAAACCCATTCGATGGGAGCGGATACCGAAACCGTTTCGTTTACCTGCACGGTAACGGTGGGCTTGACGTTGGCCAGCGACCACAATTCGGTCATGTGACCGTAGCCGCCTTGCTCAGCCACCGTAACGGTGGTGCCACTCATGGTGACGGCTTCAAATTCCGTACCCGTAAAGGTTTTCGCGGTGGAATCGTACTTGTTGGTGGTACCACCCGTGAGCGACCACGTGAGATTCTGCAGATCCTCGGGACATGCGTGCTCGGGATGTACCACAAGCTGATCGCTGATATCGTGAGCGCCCGAAGCGGCGTCTACCTTTACAACACCGTCTTTAAAGGAAACCGATTCTACACGCGGAACCTCGCGAATGATCAAATCGTCGATATAGCAGGCCTTATCCTCGTAGTAGTTGGCCGCACCGTAAGCCGTATGCGGACGGAAGTTGATAAAGCCGCTGGCAGGATTGGCCTCCGAACCAATATCCGATCGAGGATCCAGATACCACGTGTAGTCGAGCCACTGATCCTGCGGAGTGACGCCGCCGTGCTTACCGATATAGGGGTTTTTAAGGTTGACAAACGGGCTTTGCAGATTCAAACCGGTGCCGTGACGGCGGAACGTAATTTCAATGACTACGTCTTCGGGGCAAACCCAACCCTTAATGGTTTCCTTCAGTTTAATGAAGTTGCTCGTGTTGACCAACAGCTTAAGGGCTTTGTTGCCGGCGCCGTTCACCGGATCGTCTTCAATGGTAGCGCCGTTGATATACGGACCGTACGTACCGGTACCGCCGTTGTAATCAAATCCGGCGCTTTCCACGTCCATAGAAGAACCCGGGAACAGGTTGAACGTACCGTCTATCGGAGCGTTCAACACTTGGATGTTCACAATATCCAAACGAGTGGCACCCGTGCGAGTGAACTGGAAGCTAATCTCGCTCATATCCGATGCAGGAGTGAACAGATATTGATAGATACGCCAGTTTTCGTGTGCCTTTACGGCGACCGAAGCGCCCGAAATGCCCACGATCTCGGCCTTACCCGTCGTGCCCTTGGTAACGAAGCGGAACGCATAGCGGGTGCCGGCTTTCAGTTCCACAGGCACCGTTTTGGTAACGGCGTTGTTTTTGCCGGTGAGGCCGATGGCCTGGTCAACCTTGCCAAAGATCAGGTTATCCTCGCTGTCGGTTTCCGCAGGCATACCCATTGGCAGCTCGGCGTATTCCGAAGCGCCGCAGGGGCAGAAGCGCTCCCAAACGTCGAGATCGTCCACGACTTCTTCCTCTTCCGTCATATCGGGAGTGGTTTCGGGCAGCGCGGCGATGGGCGTTTCGTTTACGCCAAAGTAGTTCGAAAGATCAATCTTCGTCAAACGGATGTGCAAACGGTTAACGGTGTAGGAAATATACAGCTCGTTACCGTATACCATCGCAAACGGATAGAAGCAGCTGCTTTGCATATCGGCCACGATCACGGCTTCGCTGTTCGCGATGTTTTCTTGATCCACACGCACAAGGCCGATACCGTTGCGGTTTTTCGGCGCGTGCATCAAATACAGCTCGCCGTTGTAGTAGAAGAAGTCGCTGCGCGACTGGCAATCGGTGATCTCCAGCGGCGCCGCCCACGTATTGGTGGTGAGATCGTAGCAGGTTAAGAAACCGGTGGAGCAACGAATCGGTTTGTCTTCCTCGTCAAACGTGGAGTTACCATCGTACTGACGCACGAAGTAGTACACTTTGTCGCCCAGCACGTAGGTAGCGTTTTCGTATTCGCTCTGGTTATCGAAATCGGGAGCCGCCACGAATTCCCACGTGATAAGGTCTTTACTCTTGATGATGCAGTTGAACTGCCAAATGTAGGCACCCGTGTAGTACCACGTGATACCGTCTTCCACGCGAGTGGACATCTTTTGCATAATACCGATATCGGAGAGCATCCAACGGGTATCCATGCCGTTAGCCTTGAGCGCTTTGCGTACACCGGTGATGGAGAAATCGTTGGTGGCGTCGCCCGCCTTGAAGCGATTGACGCGGATGGGGCCGAGCGTACCCGGTTCTACGTCGAACACGCGATAGAAACGATAATACTGCGACGTTTTGGCCGTCCACATAATGAAGATCTCGCTGGTATCCTTGTTCATCAAAATGGTATCGTACAACATCGTGACCTCTTGGCCTTCGATCTTGTCGCCCACCTTTTGAATGTTGAGAACGGTGAGGTCCGAGGGGTTATCCAACGGACAGTAGGCAAAGCGCGCTTCTTGATGCTTGGCATCTTCTTTAGCGCTGGCGGTGTTGGCATAGTACGTCATATACACGATACCGTCGATGATCGTGAAGGACGATACGTGCACCATCTTATCGCCGTCTTTTTCAAAGTCGCCGATAATGTTGGCTTTCAGCTCGGCGGCAAATTCATCGCCAAGCTCTTTCGCCAAATCGTTTTCGTTGGGATTGAGCAAGCCAACGCCGTTGGAAATGGGGGCGCCTTCAATAAAGGCGGACAATCCAATGCTGTTATCGTCGGAGAAGATGGATTCCGAGGAAGCGGTGCCCGTCTTTTCCCAATCCGTCCAGTTGTGTTCGCCTTGATGAATCATTTCTTCACCACACTCACACTCCAGCCAATGCTCGGTTTCGTTGTACTGCCACTCGTGCGATTCGGCACGGTGCAGCTCCACTTCGGTGAACAGCGCAGGAACCGTGATCGTCTGCGTATGATTGCAGATAACACACAGACGCTGTTGAACGTTCTCGGTTTCGGTGAGCTCCCAAGCCGTGAAGGCGTGGGCGGCTTCGTCTGCTTTTGCACCGCAAGAGCAAGCGAACCAGTGCGAAGCGTCATCGGCGCTCCATACGTCGGTGGAGGCCTTGTGGCGATGCTGTGCCTTATCCACGGTAACCGTGTAGGGCTCGCCATAGAATTTTCCTTGAATGGTGGAATAATCCGACACCGTCATTTGCGTGCCGTCTTCGGAGAAGTACAGCATCGTGACCATACCCGTAAGTTTGGATTGGTCGTCGATGGTTTGCGGGTTGCTGACGGTTTGGGTGACAACCTGACCGTATTTACCGATCTCTTGACGCGTCATCGCTTTGTCGGCGGTTACGTGGCCGCTGAACGCCATCACGATGTTATCGTGCGTGCTGACGAGTTCTTCCCAAATGGTGGTACCATAGGTGGTGCCGCCCTTCAGGTGCGGGCTGCCTGCGTGGTCGATGTTCATAACGTAGGCCTTACCGTCCAAATACGCGTGCGTGGTGATGATCACGTTGCGATCGGGATAGGCATCGCACACCTCGCCTGCCCACGCGAGCACCTCGGCCGACGGGCCGAATTCCAGCGAGATGATGAGGTATTTTACCTCACCCACTTCGAACAGCTGATACGTGTTGTCGGACTTGCCTTCTTCATACAAGCCGTAACGGTCGCTATCCAAGTGGCCGAACAGAGCTTCGGTGGAGAGATATTTGTTGAATTGGCCCGTGGTGTAGTTAAACACGTCGTGGTTACCGTAAACCACCGAGAACGGGATCTCGCCTTTCAGACGCAGGATCTGTTCGGCGGCACGTTCCCATTCTTCGTCGGTGTTGTTCTCGGTGATATCACCAAGGCCTGCCACGAACTGAATGTTCTTTTCTTCTTTGTTGGCAAGCAGCCAATCGTACAGCTTTTTAAGGCCTTCGGGCGAACGCTCGGTGATAACCTGCGTGTCACCCACGATGGCGATAGAATACGCATACTCGGGAATGGTGACGTCGTCACGCCAATCACCCGAAAGCGTAATCGAAGTAGAGGAGCTGCTGATGATCTCGCCCGGCGTCACCGTGCTTTCGGGCGTGGTGGGAGTGGAGGGCACTTCTTCCTCTTCTTCGGGTTCTTCCTCTTCGGGAGCCGTTACCGGCGGCTGGCCGGGACGGCTTTCGGCGACGCCATTCGGGATCAGTGCCACGGCGGCGCTGAGCATTTCGTCAAACGTCATACCCGAAGCCGTTTGCACCGCGGCGTTGACAAGCGCCTTGGTGGCATCACTCATCGCTTTCCACTCTTTGGCGGCGGTGGCGATAAACGCGCAGTTTTCGAAGTCCACGACGGTGTAGGCATTGCCGGCATCGTCGCACGCATAGTAGCCGACAAATTCTTCTACCATGGCGGGCTGAACTTCTTTGGCTTTCGCCAGCAGGTCGGGATAATCGCGACCCACGGGAAGCAATTCGCTGATGTATTCTTTTTGTGCC
>JAZQTE010000198.1:0-5665 GCA_045630505.1 Acutalibacteraceae bacterium
TGTTCCAGCAGGGCGTTTTTCTCGTCTAACTGTGCGCTGAGTGAGATAACCTGATCGTAATCGGCGGCAATCTCCGGCTGTTCCAATTGGTTTTGAATTTCTTGAATGGCCGCCTCGCATTCCTCGATTTGTTGTTCACAACGCGTAATACGCGTTTTTAACTTTCGCTTTTCCGATTCCCGTTCCTTGCGCTTTTGATAAGCGTTTTCCTTGGCAGGGGCTTTGTCAACAACCTCTTCCACAACGGCTTGACGGTGTTCTGCATAATCGTCGTAATTGCCTGCATAGCTTTCGCATCCGTCGTGAGTTAAGTGGAGAATACGGGTGGCCATACGGTTGATGAAATAGCGGTCGTGCGAAACCACGAGCAGCGTGCCGTCGTAGTTTTCCATAGCGGCCTCCAACGCTTCGCGTGAGGCAATATCCAGATGGTTTGTTGGCTCGTCCAACAGCAAAACGTTATCGTGCGAGAGCATCAATTTCAGCAACAGTAAGCGTGCGCGTTCTCCACCGCTCAGTTGACGAATGGGTTGAAACACCTCGTCACCGTAGAACAAAAAGCCGGCCAAGGCGTTGCGTAATTCGGTTTGAGTTAAGGTGGGGTAGGCATCCCACAGATGATCGTTGGCGGTGGTGTCGTAATCCAACGAGGCTTGCACTTGGTCGTAATAGCCGAGCGACACTCGCGATCCGAAACGGATACTGCCTCCGTCCGGCTGTTGTTCACCCGTGAGCAGACGCAGTAACGTGGTTTTTCCACAGCCGTTTGGCCCCAGTAAAAAGACGCGTTCTCCGCGGCGCAGGCCAAAGCTTACGTTGCGAAACAGCGGGGCTGCAAAGGCTTTGGCCACGTTTTCCACGTTGAGAACCTCGTTGCCGCTTACCGTGGCAGCGGAAAAACCGAAGCTTAACGTGGCTTCGGCAGAATCGAGCCGTACTTGCGTTTCTTTTAGGCGTTCCAAGCGCTTTTCACGGCTTTCGGCAGCTCGAATAGATTTTTCGCGGTTCCATTGCTTAAGAAGCGCAATGTTATCTTCCAGTTTTTTTATTGCTTTGGCGGTGGTTTTGTAGTGGCGCAAAGCAATTTCTTCGTCTTTTTCACGCTGCTCCTTATGAGCGGTGTAGCTTACGTTGGTGACGTATAGCTTACCGTGGGTGAGTTCCATTGTGCGGTTGGTCACACGGTCGAGAAAATAGCGGTCGTGCGAGATAACGATAACCGCCCCTTGGTATCCGCGCAAAAAGGTTTCCAGCCATTCAACGGATTCAATATCCAAATGGTTGGTCGGTTCGTCCAGCAATAACAAATCGGAACCCGAAAGCAGCAGGCGCCCCATTGCTAATTTTGAACGCTGTCCGCCACTGAGGGTGGTTACCGAGCGTTTGTGGCAGCTTTCGTCAAACCCCAATCCGGCCAGCGTGGACGCAACGCGACTCTTATAGTACAGACCGCCTTGCGCTTCAAACTGTTCTTGCAAGCGCGCTTGCTTTTCAATTAGGGCGCTATCGCCGCTGTCGGCTAAACGTCGGTTCACCGATTCCAACTCGGCTTCTAAACGGCGCAATGGTTCGAACACGCTTTCAAGTGCTTCCCATACCGTAACGTCGTCGGACAGCGTATGCTGCTCCAAATACCCGATACGGGTACCGCGGGCAGGCAGGATCTCGCCCGAATCGGCGTTTTCTTCACCGGTAATCAAGCGAAATAGCGTGGTTTTTCCGCAACCGTTGGAGCCGATGAGTGCGATACGGTCGTGTTCGGCTACGTCAAAAGACAACCGTTCAAACAAAAAACGGTCGCCAAAGCTTTTGGTTACGTTGTGTACGGCGAGTACGGTCATAGCGTTTCGTCCTTAAAATAAAAATATTATATATTATAGCAAGAAAAATCTTGTATGACAAGTGATTTCTTGCTATACTTATAGTTAAGTAAAATATTGGGGGAGTAGCGGTATGCTGTCGTTTAATGAACAGAAAATGTATCATATAGGCCTAACGCCGTCTGACGGGGCGGAATACGCAATTATTACAGGGGATCCCGGCCGCGTGGAAAGCATTGCTCAATTCATGGATGATGCGCAGTTCGTTGCCTCCAACCGTGAGTATACCACGTGGAGCGGCACGCTGGAAGGTGTGCGCGTGTTGGTAACGTCGCACGGCATAGGCGGTCCCTCCACGGCCATTTGCGTGGAGGAGCTGCAACAGTGCGGTGTGCGCACGGTGATCCGTGTGGGTACTTGCGGAGGTATGGCGCTTCCCGTGTGCGGCGGTGACGTCGTGGTGGCTACGGCGGCCATTCGCGCCGAGGGTACGTCCCGAGAGTATCTTCCCGTGGAATTTCCTGCAGCAGCAGATCTGGACGTATCGATAGCGCTTAAGACGGCTGCCGAGGATTTAGGATATACGGCTCACGCAGGTGTGGTGCAATGCAAGGACTCGTTCTATGGGCAGCATTCACCCGACAGTATGCCCGTAAGCTATGAACTGGAGAACCGTTGGCAGGCTTGGCTGCGCGGCGGCTGCTTGGCTTCGGAGATGGAGTCTGCCACGCTGTATATCGTGGCGGCGGCTCGCGGATTAAAAGCGGGTTGCGTGCTTCACGCCGTGTGGAATCAGGAACGCGCCAAAGCGGGAATGAGCAATCCGAAAAGTGAAAATACCGAAAATGCGGCTCGAACGGCCGTGGAAGCAATTCGTCGATTGATAGTTGCATCAAAGACAAGTATATGATATAATGAAGAGAAACGGTGAAGGAGGGTGCTTGTGCGAATTTTAGGAATCGATCCCGGCTATGCCATTATTGGCTGGGGCGTGCTGAATTACGAGCGTGGGCGCTTTACTCCTGTTGCTTTCGGTGCCGTGACTACCGATGCAGGGACGCCGTTTGTGGAACGATTGCAGCAGATATATACCGAGCTTTCGGCAGTGATCGCCACCTATTCACCCGAAACGATGGCGATTGAAAAGCTGTATTTTCAAAACAACCAAAAAACCGCCATTGAGGTGGCGGAGGCTCGCGGCGTGATTTTGCTTGCGGCACAAAATGCCGGTGTCCCGATTTTTGAGTATACACCGCTTCAAGTGAAAAGTGCCGTAACGGGTTACGGACAAGCCCAGAAGCCGCAGGTGATGGAAATGACGCGCCGTTTGTTGCGGCTTGAAAAGGTGCCGAAGCCCGATGATACGGCCGATGCGCTGGCGATCGCCATTTGCCACGCTCAAATGGGCGGAACGGCACTGAAACGCCAGCTGATGAGGGGAGTTTAATGCTATGTATTACAGTGTGCGCGGAACGTTGATTCACCGTGAACTGAATTTTGCCGTGGTGGAATGCGGCGGCGTGGGTTATCAGTGCTATATCACGGCCAATACGGCACGTCAATTACCGAATACGGGCAGCGAATGTATGCTCTATACCTACTTGAACGTTCGCGAAGACGCTATGGAATTGTTTGGCTTTGCTGACCGCAGCGAGCTTTCGTGCTTTCGCTTGCTTACATCGGTGAGCGGTGTGGGGCCGAAGGTGGGACTGGCCATTCTGTCGGAGCTTACTCCCGAACGCGTGGCGCTGGCCGCGGCTTCCGGTAATCATAAAGAATTTGTACGCGCGCAAGGTGTTGGCCCTAAGCTGGCGCAGCGCATCGTGTTGGAACTTAAGGATAAAGTTGGCCTGCCGTCTGCCGGTGACGGTATCGTGACACAAGGAGAACCGACGGGCGTTATCAGTGTTTCTCAAGGCGCTGCCGAAGCGGTGAACGCACTCACGATGCTTGGCTTCAGCAGCGGCGAAGCTTCGGCTGCCGTAGGTAAATTGGATAGCGCCTTGCCCGTGGAAACGCTGGTGCGTGAGGCACTGAAGATTTTGGGTAAACGGGGGTGATCGCCGTGAACGAAATGGATTTTGAAAACCGTATGATGTCCACCGAATATCTGCCCGAGGACGACGGTGATAACCCGTTGCGCCCTCGCGCAATGGCGGAATATATCGGTCAAGAAAAAGTAAAAGAAAATTTATCGGTGTTTATTAACGCCGCCAAGCTGCGCGGTGAACCGCTCGATCACGTGCTGCTGTATGGCCCTCCCGGCTTGGGTAAAACCACGTTATCGGCAATCATTGCCAACGAGCTTGGTGTGAATTTTCGTATCACATCGGGGCCTGCGCTGGAGCGTGCAGGTGATTTGGCGGCGTTGCTTACCAACTTGGAGCAAGGTGACGTACTGTTTATTGATGAAATTCACCGCTTGCCCCGTACGGTAGAAGAAATCTTATATCCGGCTATGGAGGATTTTGCGATCGATATTATCAACGGAAAAGGGCAGGGTGCTGCCTCTATCCATTTGCCGTTGCCGAAATTCACACTCATCGGTGCTACCACACGTGCAGGTCAGCTTTCGGCACCGTTGCGTGATCGCTTTGGTGTTATTTGCCGTTTAGAGCTGTATACTCCCGAGGAGCTGGGCCAAATCGTGCAGCGCAGTGCCGGTATTCTGGGTATTGACTGCGATCACGACGGGGCCTTGGAGGTCGCTTCCCGTTCCCGTGGGACGCCGCGTATTGCCAACCGTTTGCTGAAGCGTGTGCGTGATTTTGCGCAGGTGTTGAATCACGGCACCATCAACGCCGAGGTGGCGCGCATTGCTCTGGAAAGGTTGGAAATTGACGAATTGGGTTTGGATACGGTTGACCGTCGTATGCTGATGGCAATGATTCAGCATTATAACGGCGGCCCCGTTGGCTTGGAAACACTGGCAGCGGTGATCGGTGAGGAAGCCGTTACGATCGAAGACGTGTACGAGCCGTATTTGATGCAGATCGGCTTTATTAACCGCACGCCCCGTGGGCGCGTGGTATTGCCTGCGGCGTATGCGCATTTGGGCGTACCGAGCCAGATCACGTTTTAAGGAGTAGCACTATGAGAGAGGCCGGAAACTGGAAAGATTACGAACTGCTGGACGCCACCGGCGGCGAACGGCTGGAGCGTTGGGGAGAGCATATTCTTATTCGTCCCGATCCTCAAATTTTGTGGGATACGGGGCGTCGCCATCCGCTTTGGAACAAGGCGCACGCGCGATATCATCGCTCCTCAACGGGCGGCGGTCATTGGGAAACCTATCGCACGCTGCCCGAGGTGTGGGAGATCGGCTACCATGCACCGCACTGCGGTTTGGAGAATTTGCGTTTTCGTTTAAAGCCGATGGGCTTTAAGCATACGGGCTTATTTCCCGAGCAGGCGGTAAACTGGGAAGCTATGGCGCAGATGATTCGTCGCGCCGACCGTCCGATTCGCGTGCTGAATTTATTTGGCTATACCGGCGGCGCTACCTTGGCTTGCGTGGCGGCAGGTGCGCACGTAACTCACGTAGATGCTTCCAAGGGTATGGTTGCTTGGGGGCGCGAAAATGCGGTGTCCTCCAATTTGGCAGATCGTCCGATGCGTTGGCTGGTGGATGATTGCGGTAAATTTGTGCAGCGAGAGCAACGCCGCCAAAATACGTACGATGCTATTTTGATGGATCCTCCGTCTTATGGACGCGGTCCCGGCGGTGAAGTGTGGAAGCTGGAGGAACAGATTTATTCCTTGGTTGCCGAATGTGCCAAGCTGCTTTCGGATAAACCGTTGTTTTTTTTGATCAATTCGTATACCACGGGCTTGTCCCCGTCGGT
>JAZQTE010000199.1:0-1584 GCA_045630505.1 Acutalibacteraceae bacterium
ACGACATGGCTACGATCCGACTTGTATGAAACGTGCGAAAGCGGTCAAGCAGGCCGTGGCCACTTATGGGGATAACGTGCAACCCGTGCAAGGCGATTTTTCGGTGCTGGAAGAACCCAAAACCGAGATTCCGCCCATCCCCGAAACGTTTGAAGAACTGGTGAGCGATCAACCCAACGAAGAACCGTAAAAGCAGGGGAGAGCACTTGGGCGACCTACTGTAAAGCAGGTCGCCCAACGAAATTTGCCCATTTGGGCAAGTGAAATCGCTTCGCGGTGAAATATTTGCTTCGCAAATGTGAAATGTTCGCTTCGCGAACATGGGCAAATTTCATTTCACATCGAACGAAGTGAGATATTTCACAATGTGCGTTAGCACATTATTTCACGTTTTGCTTGGCAAAACATTTCACTTATATTTACCGCCCGATCGTACACCTAAAAGGTGTAACACACTATACATTTCAGGGCAAGGCGTGTGAAAAGGAGTACGAACAAATCGTCCGTACTCCTTTTTTCTTTTTCGGGAGGTAAAACCTGCTTTATGGTAGGTGTCACTTGCTCTCCCCGTTTTTTGAACCAAGAGTCAACCAATGGTTGATTTTGGAAAGTGCGGCTGTTCTTTACAGTTCGCGTCAAAAGTTGGTATACTGAATTTGATCGGTAAATTTCGGCAAAGGGTGATGCAAAATGTTGTTTTATTTTCCCGACCGTTTGGCGGCGCTGCGCCGCAAGCAGGGACTTTCGCAGAGGCAGCTCGGCGAATTGCTGGGTGTGAGTAACCGTGCCGTTTCCAAGTGGGAAAGCGGCGTGGCGATGCCGTCGATTGAAAATTTAATGGGACTTTCCTCGGTGTTTCACGTATCGATGGAAGAAATGCTCGCTCCGCCTGCCACGGAAATGGGTGGCACGCCCGAAAAAAGCAGCGGTATGCCGTCGCTGAAGGAATTGTACCGTATGGGGCGCGGCCCGTCCAGCTCACACACGATGGGGCCCGAGCTGGCGGTGAAGATTTTTAGAAAACGTTACCCCAAAGCCAACCGTTTTCGTGTTGTACTGTTCGGCTCGCTCAGCAAAACGGGCGAGGGGCACGGAACGCCCGACGTATTAAAAAAGACGCTGGCACCGATCCCTTGTGACGTGGAATACGATTACGTAACGGGTGACCTGCCGCACCCGAACACCATGACGGTGTACGCCTACGAGGACGAAACGCTGCTGTGCGAGCAACGTGTGTTCAGCGTGGGCGGCGGTGCCGTGTGGTTCGAGGGGGAACCGCGGCACGTGTCCGAAACGGTGTACGATTTAAGCAGTTTTAACGAGATCAAGGCGTATTGCGAAGCGCGTGATATGCGCCTTTGGGAATACGTATACGAACGGGAAGGGGAGAGCTTCACCGCGTATTTGGGTGACGTCTGGAAGGCAATGAAAGCCGCCATTCACGCAGGACTCACCGCCGAAGGCACGCTGCCGGGCGGCTTGGGTGTGCAGCGCAAGGCGCGGCATCTGCACAATCTGCAGCATATTGACGAAACGCCCGAAACCCGTGAAAACCGCTTGATCTCGGCCTATGCGTTCGCGGTG
>JAZQTE010000200.1:0-16100 GCA_045630505.1 Acutalibacteraceae bacterium
ATCGTCGCCGCCGGGCGATTGCTCGTTGCGGTGATAATGCGTGCTGTACAGCGTGTATTCTTCATCGAAGGAGCGCCAGTCTTCCCTCTCGCCGTTCACGATCAGCTTGTGCTTGGTGGTGGGACATTTGGCTGCCGCCAGATCCACCTGCTCTGCCGTGTCGCCATCGGCCGTGCAGAGAACGGCGCTGACGCCTGCTGCTTGGAAGCGGTATTCCAGATCCTTTTCCAGCAGCTGATTGGGCGCAGGAATGGCAACGGCACCCAGTTTATTAAGGCCGATCATCGCAAACCAGAATTGATAGTGACGCTTTAAGATGAGCATCACACGGTCGCCCTTTTTGATGCCGAGCGATTTGAAATAGTTGGCGCATTGGTTGGACGCCTTCTTGATATCCTTAAACGTGAAGCGGCGTTCCACGTGGTTGCGATCCACGTGAAGCATTGCCAGCTTTTCAGGCTCACGTTCGGCCAGCGCATCCACCAAATCGAACGCAAAGTTGAAGTTTTCGGTATTTTTAAATTTGATGGACGTGGGCGTACCCTTTTCGTTTTCTTCCACGTCGATAAACTTCTTGTAGATACGGTCTTTGGTATCCTTATGTACGGTGGCACGCTCGGCGATCTCTTTGCCCGTGGCAAGCTCGGGGATCGGCTCGCCCGTGGGGTTCAAAACGATGGCGTAGAACACGCAATCCTCGCCACCAACGGCGATCATACCGTGCGGCGTATCAGAGTCGAAATAAATGCTGTCGCCGGGGCCGAGCACTTCAATATGCTCACCCACCTGCACCTTCAGCTTACCGCTGATGATAAGGTCGCACTCCTGACCGGCGTGTGTAGTAAGTTCAATATCCTTTTGCTGGGCAGCTTCATCGTACACGCTGCGCACGTACAGCGGCTCGGCAATACGGTTGCGGAAGGCGTAGGCCAGATTATAGTACGTCATACCATGGGCCTGCGACACCTTTTGCCCTGCACCAAAGCGCGTGACGGTGTAGGATTTCAGCGTGGGGCTGTAGCCTTCAATGATATCCGTGACGTTGACGTTGAGCGCCATGGCGCAGCGATAGATGAACGCAAAGTTGAGATCGCTCTTACCACTTTCGCATTCGGCGTATTCGGCGGCGGTGACGCCCGTTTTTTGCGCCATCTCCTCCACCGACAAGCCCTCAAGCTCGCGCAGCGCGCGAATACGGCCCGCCATTTCTTTGATTTTAAAATCCAATCCGGTGATCTGTTCCATACCTTTTCCCTCGTTTCTCGGGGCTGTAACAATAAAAGCACTCGCCCCAAAGCTTACTTTGAGACGAGTGCTTGAAAACACCCGCGGTACCACTCAAATTGCCATCTGCCTTGGGGCAGATAACCACTCCTCGGGATCTAACAATCCCTATGCGTTTACGCAGCAATCACGGGAAGGTTCTACTACCCAAATGGGGTTCTTCCTTCCGGCTCGGGAGCTACAAATGCAAAGACCGTGCTGATGGCTCGCACCAAACGCCATCTCTCTGAAAGACGATTCCAAGCACACTCTCCGTCAGCGCCTTTATATTCAATATATAACGGAATTATAGCACACGAAATCTGTGAATGTCAACCGTTTTTTGATAAAATGTGCAAATATCCGCCTTACAGCTTGTTTCGCTGAATCTTACCGCTGATGGTTTTGGGAAGCTCGTCGCGGAACACCACCACACGGGGATATTTATACGGCGCGGTGTGCTGCTTAACGTAATCTTGAATTTCCTTTTTAAGCGCTTCGGTGGGCTCGGTTCCCTTGGTGAGCACGATGCTGGCCTTGACCACTTGCCCACGCACTTCGTCGGGTACGGCGGAAACGCCGCATTCCACTACGTAAGGAAGTTCCATAATCACGCTTTCGATCTCGAACGGCCCAAGGCGGTAGCCCGAGGATTTGATCACATCGTCCACGCGGCTGACGTACCAGAAATAGCCGTCTTCATCACGCCACGCGGTATCGCCCGTGTGATACAGACCGTCGTGCCACGCGTCCTGCGTTTTTTCGTCGTCGAGATAATACTCCTTGAACAAGCCGCAGGGGACGGATTTATCGGTGTGGATAACGATCTCGCCCGTTTCACCCACCGCAACGGAGTTGCCGTCGGGATCCACGATATCCAGATCGAATTGCGGCGAAGCCTTGCCCATAGAACCGATCTTCGGCACGGTGCCCACCAAGTTGGCGATGGCCAGCGTGGTTTCGGTTTGGCCGAAGCCTTCCATAATCTCCAGCCCCGTAGCCGCCTTGAACTGCTTGAACACCTCGGGGTTGAGCGCTTCGCCTGCCGTCGTCATATGATGAATGGAGGACAGATCGTATTTGCTCAAATCGCCGCGGATAAGCATACGCAGCATCGTGGGAGGTGCACAGAACGTGGTGATGCCGTATTTGGCAAACATAGGCAGAATGTCGTTTTCGTCGAAACGGTCGAAATCGTAGACGAACACGGCGCCCTCACACAGCCATTGGCCGTAGAGCTTGCCCCACAGCGATTTGCCCCAGCCCGTATCCGAAATGGTGAGGTGCAGGCCGTCGCGCTCGCAGCAATGCCAGTAGCGAGCCGTTACGAAATGCCCCAGTGCATAGGTGTGCTTGTGCGCCGCCATTTTGGGGTTGCCCGTGGTGCCGGAGGTAAAGAACATAAGCGCCGTTTCGTCGCCTGCGGAGGCATCGTCGGGACGCACGAATTTGCGAGAGAACAGTTTGAATTCTTCGTCGAAATCACGCCAGCCGTTGCGCGCACCGCCCACCATCACACGGGTGATATCCTGCGGACATTTTTCGGCAGCGGCGGCAGCGATCTCGGCGGTGTCACCATCGGCCGTGCAAACGATGGCCGAAACACCGGCCGCCTTAAAGCGATATTCAAAATCGTGTTCCTTGAGCTGGTTGGTGGCAGGGATTGCCACGGCACCGAGCTTGTGAAGGGCAACCATCGCAAACCAGAACTGATAGTGGCGCTTAAGCACCAGCATCACCTTATCGCCGCGCTTGATGCCCAGCGAGGTGAAATAGTTGGCCGCTTGGTTGGAATAGTGCTTGATATCGCGGAACGTGAAACGGCGTTCCGTTTTATGCTTATCGAGATGCAGCATCGCCAGCTTGTCGGGATAGCGTTTGGCAATGCCGTCGACGATATCGAAGCCGAAGTTGAAGGTATCAGTGTTTTCGAATTCGATGGACTTAAGCGCGCCGTGCTCGTCTTCTTGGGTTTTTACGAAGCGTTCACACACAAGCGGCTCTTTTACGTCGGACGATACCAAGCTGCGGCGCACCACTTCTTCTTTGGTATCCTCACCCGGCAGCACCACGGCGCAGAATACGCAATCGCTGCCTTCCACGGCACGCATACCGTGCGGCGTGGAGGAATCGTAATAGATGCTGTCGCCCTCGCACAGCACCTCGCTGTGCTCGCCCACCTGCACCATCAGCTTACCGCTGATAACCAAGTCGAACTCCTGACCGCTGTGGGTGGCGAGCTGAATGGGCTGATGCTGCTGGGCGGGATCATATTCGTAACGCACCCAATACGGCTCCGCAATTTTATCGCGGAATTTGGGCGCCAAGTTGGCGATGCTGATGCCGTTTTCTTTGGCCGTTTGCTGCCCCTGCCCTTTACGGGTGACCGTGTAGGACGAAAGACGGGCGCTCGTGGTACCCTCTAACAGATCCGACATACCGATGCCGAATTCCTGCGCACATTTGTGAATGAACGAAAACGGGAAATCCTGCTCGCCCGATTCGAGCTTTACGTATTCTTCGAGCGGGAGCTCCACCTTTTCTGCCATCTGTTTTGCGGTGTAGCCGGCGATCTCACGCATCTCTCTAATTCGCAGAGCCACCTCATACAGCTTTTCCGATGCAACAGTTGACATATCCATTCCTCCTTTTGAAAATAAAAAACACTCGCCTCAAACACTTTGAGACGAGTGTGTGTTAACACATCCGCGGTACCACTCAAATTGCCGCCGAAGCGACCGCTTATCGGAGTCTATCAACTCCTATGCCTTTACGCAGCATTCACGGGAATTCCTACGCGGTGATGCCGTTTCAAAATTCCGGCTCGGAAGTGATGGGCTGTTGTGAACACTTGTTATCGGTTTTGCACCAACCACCGACTCTCTGTGAACGCCTGCTCAAAGCCGTCTTCGTCATAGCCTTTATATTCAGTTGAATGTGACTATTATACCACCGTTTTTTGATTTGTCAATACTTTTTTATTCGTTGGCAATGCGCTCGTTTACAAACGACGGGATATCCTTCTCCAAGCTGATCGCCGCCCACAGCTTCATATACAGCGAAACGTAGGTGCTGTAGGGGGCAATGCGAATATGCAGCTCCTCAAACGCCTTGGCGCTTTCGTAGCCGCAACCTTCCCTCGCCCCACACACAAACACGGGGATGTCCGCTTCGTTCGCTCGGCGGCAAAAAGCGGCCAGCGATTGGTTTGCCGTGTCCAGCGTAGCCGAATGATACGGCTTTAGGATAACGGCTTTTATGCCCTCTAACGAATAGCGATAGGCGTTGCCGGGAGCACTTTCTACCGAAAGGATTTGCGTATCTTCCGTATACGACACCATACCGAGCGGTCGGTGAGAAACAAACGGTACGGGATAGGCCTCGAGCTTTCCGTCACGATACTCGGCCACCACGGAATCGTTTAAACTGTACAAATCGGCCGTGCCCTCGGAGTGCTGCAAAAGACGCGAGGCAACATGGAGTTTGACGGCACTGTCGAGCACGTTTTTATAGCTGACAAACACGCCCTTGGGAGCGCCTGCTTGAATGTACCGTACGGCGGCCTCAAAATTGATGAAACCGTTGGTTTTCGGGTTATCCAGCGGATAATCGGCGGATACGAATACGATCGGCACGGGCGTATCGGCGAAGGCGTACTCAATGGCCGCGGCCGAATACTGCAGCGTATCGGTGCCGTGCGTGATAATAATACCGTCGGGCTGCTTTTGAAGCTCCTTCGCCACGCAATCCTGCAGCAGGTTAAGCTCGCGCGAAGAGAGATGCTCGCTTAAAATCGTGTACGGAGCCACGGTTTCGAAGGTGATCCCCTCTTTGTCGATGCGGTCAAGCAGCAGATAACGGGAGCTTTCATCCACGCCCACCCACTCGTTTTTGGTGAGCGAGCCGATGGTGCCGCCTGTAAAAATAATTGAAATCCTCATGGCAGTTCCTCTTTATTTCAGTTCAAAATCAAATACGCATTTGGTGCCTACGCGGCTTTGCATGGGGCATTCGCGGCAAGTGAGCACTACGTCGTCTGGCGCGTTTAAGAAAACGCCTACCACACCGGTACAATAACCGCGAATAAACGCACAGATCTTGCGCTTGTTTTTATTATCCACGATAAACGCTTCGTTTATACAAATGGTACCGCGCACGGTGTCCTGCTCCTCGTCGAGCTCGACGGTAGCGGAGAACTTGCCCCAGCCGACTTTGGAATCAAACTGGCACCATTTATCGAACTTCATTTGCAAGCCTTCGGCACTGAACGCCGTATCCCACTCGTTGTTGATGCGCTCACCGAAATTTTTGCCGCTACTGTAGCCGCTTTCGTAGAAAATGTTTTCGGCCTCTTCCTCGCCCACCAGATCTTTTACCTTGGCAAAAATGCCGCCCATCATATTTACGAACGTATCGACACGGAAACTGACGTTGCGCTGATGATCTTCGGGATTCGTCATCACGCCGCGTTCGGAATTGTATTTGAACACCGTGGTTTTATCGGTGGGCTCCTCCACGATATCGGGAATGCTGTCTGCAAGCGCAGGGCGCTTATCGGCAGGCAGATTTTCCACCACGGCGTTGTAGATCTCATCGTAATAGCTGTTGAGTGGATCGGGATACGCCAAGATCCAGTGCTTGCGGCCGAGATAATAGCGCAGCTCGTCCTTAAGCTCAAATTCCTCGGCGAACACAGGAAGCAGCACTTTTTTATTGGTAACGGCAATGTCGATCTCGTTGGGAACGTGCTCCGATTCGTTGATATCCTTGTACGAAACTAACAGGAGTATCTCGCACTCTCTGATAGCTGCCACCAATTCTTGGGCGAACGGCTTGCCGCCTTTGATGTCGCGCTTGTTGATGAAGCACTCCAAGCCTTGGCTTTCCAAATAGCGCACGATATCCATCGCCGTATCTTCGCGGTTATGCGGATAACTGACAAACACCTTTTTCATACTACGTCCTCCCGAAAAAACGTCCGTTTTTTTCATAGTACCATACTCGGCTGCAAAAGAAAAGCATTTTTTGCCGTAAAATCACGGCTCTTCATATTTTCGCCGCCATTCTGCGCAGGCGGCTTCTGCGAGTGTTTTTTCGGTGTGATGCTGCGTGAGCGTTAAAAACAGCACGGCATTTTCGTCCAGACGGTCGTTCCAGCCGATAACACAGCGTGTGAGGGAATCTAACTGCGTGCCGCCGTGCGGGCCCATAATGCTGTTCGGCAGATAGGCGTTTGCCGCTTCGCGCACGTCATCGGGAAAATAGAGATCCGGCGCACCAAACTGGTGCAGCAGCTCGTGGATCATCGTTCTTTCGGTGGATTCACTCGTCAGCACGGAAAATTCGTCTATTTGTGACCAAACGCGACCGGCACTTTGGGCATAACAGCGAAACGACTTATTAAACGCAAACATAATGGGGGCTTCGTCTTGCCCGTTTTGGATCTCGTATTGCACCTGATAGTCGCCCGCCGTGCGCACGCCGTAGCACGAGAGGGCTTCGGCGATCCATTCCTTCGTGTTATGCATTGTGCACGTTGCCGACACGGTGATCGGCGCGACCGCCACACCCAGCTTGAGCGGAACGTTGCTTTTATCTGCTTCCTTCTGAATCATATCCGCCATCGACAGCCACGTTTGGTTGCAGCGCTCCATTTCCGCTTCGCTCCAACGGCTTTCGGCATCACTGATATAAAACACGATCATCATCACGCGGCCGCGCAGCGAACGCGAGGCACCTTGCATCTTGCCGCCAAGCATTACGTGATCCTTAAAAATCGGAAGAAATTTATCTTGAATAGCCATAGTATCTCTCCTTACGGACAAAGTTTTTTGTTGGTGAGTGCTTGAATGACCGTTGCCAGCGGCGGAGCAGCGCTGAGCAATTCCCGATGGGCGCTGAGCGTGGTAACGGCACCGATGATTTGTCGGAACGATTCGGTGTGCGCGGCGATAAGCGTACAGACGGCTTCGCTCAACGGAAACTTATGCCGCCGAACAAACAGCAACGTAAATTCCAATCGCTCCGCTTCGGAGGGGGGCTGGATATCCACGAGAAAGCCGTCTTTGTACTTTTGGCGCAAGCCGCCCAGCGTTTTGCTGCGAAACGCATCCTCCGCTACGGCGCTCATAGCCAGTACCACTTGCTTTCCTTCGGTCACCAAGCGGTCTACCAGTCGCATAATATACGCCGTGGAGCTTTCCTTGCCGTGCAGCAGCTCCAGCATATCGATCAGCACGTAATCCGCTTGCAGATAGCGCTGCTCCATAGCCTCTATGCCGCCGTCTTGCAGAGCCTCCACCAGTTCGTCGAGCAACGCACCGGCCGTAACGAACACGATGCGGCTTTCGGGGTTGTTGCTTCTCGCCGTATCGGCGATCGCCTGCAGCAGCATCGTCTTCCCTGCACCCGAAGCACCGTACAGCGTTAACGGGTTATTGACCTTGTGCGGAGTTTCGGCCACCCTTTGGCACAAAAAGACAGCCAATCGGTTAAAGCTGTTTACATAGATCTCATCAAAGGTCATTGCACTTCTCCTAACGTTGAAAATAACGGAGCTGTTCGCTCCGTTACGGTCAGTTGCTCTTTTTCTTTAAGCGGGAAACGGCTTTCATTAACTGTTCCCAAATAACCGCGGCGGCGAGCGTGGCAACGAAGGCCACCAACGCTACCACCCATTTATCGCTGACTTGCACGCGCGCAAGAAGCTTGCGGCAATATTTGATAGCCACCGCGTGAATGAGGAAGGTATACGGGCTTACGTTGCCGATCCATACAAGCGGCTTCAGCGACATCAGGAAGGAGATCACGCCGCGCTGTGCAGCCACAAGCCACAGCAGCAGCGCCGTGGTGGGCAAAAACAAAAACGCATAGCGGAAGCCTTGTTCGCCCAAAAGGCCGAGCTTTTTGGCGTATACCGTGAAGGAAAGCAGGATCACAACGCACACCGCCGCCTCCAACAGCGTGGGCAGCAGGGCGAGCTTCTTTTCTTTGGACGGTTGCTGCAGGAACAAATAGCCGAGCGTGCAGCCCACCGCAAAATCCAGCAAACGGGCAGGCGGAAAATAATAGGTGGCCCACTGAATGTTGAACCATTCGTTGCCGTTGCGTACGCCATAGAAATGGTTGATAACGCTTACGGCTGTTACCGCGGCAAACAAGGCGGCCAAGCATACGACGGCACGGCGCTTCGTCATATATTTTTTGAAGAAGCGCAGAATGAACGGAAAGCACAGATAGAGGAACATACAAGCGCACAAATACCACGCAGGGCCGTTAAGGGTGGTGTAGTATTTGGCTTTGGGGATCCACATTTGCGTCATCGTAAGATGAATGCCGATATCGCGCAGCGTTTGCTTTACCGCAATTCCCGTTTTTACGGCGTACAGTGCGGCAAACGCCGTGGTGACGACGTGCAGAGGGTACAGCTTTTTGATTTTTCCCCACGCAAAGCCGAGACCGAAACGAGGCACAGTATCTTTTTGAAGATAGCTGATCATCATTAAGAAGCCGGACATCACGAGAAACACAGACACGCCCCACGCACCGAGGCAACCGAAATCACCGGCACCGGTGTGGGAAATGAAAATCGCTATATAGGCAACGGCACGCAGGCCTTGAATGGAATCCATTCGAGAACGGGCAGCCATGAAGTTCTCTCCTTTTTTAGACATTTTTCGTCTTTTAAAGATACCATTTTTTTAAAGGCTTGTCAAGAAAAGGACACCACTCTGCGCACAGATTTTCTCTTCTTTTTTCACAATTTGTTTTGCTGCTTTTGCTTGCGTTTTCGGGGAGTGTATGTTATAATATGAAAAATTAGGGATACAGCCCGTTTTTTGTACCGTTTAAGAGAGGAGCGTTTGCCATGTCCCGCGTACAAGTATTGGTGGCGGCCATGCACCAAACCGACCATTCGCTTCCCGAAAAAATGAATTTACAGTGCGATGCCATCATCGGCAATCAGTGCGACCGCAACGCCGTAGAAACGGTGGCACACGGTGAGCACTCGGTGATGTATCTGCACTTTGCCGAGCGCGGCTTGGCGCTGAACCGCAACAACGCGCTGATTCACGCAGACGCCGAATTTTGCCTGCTGGCAGATGACGATATGGTCTACCGCGACGGCTACGTGGATATCGTGGAAAAAGCGTTCGATGAACGCCCCGAGGCCGACGTGATCATTTTTAACATTATCGAGCCCGTTCCCACGCGGTACGTAATCAAAGAGGAACAGCGTGTAAATTATTTAAACTACCTGCGTTACGGTTCGGTGCGCATTGCTTTCCGTCTGCGCAGCATCCGCGAAAACGCCATTTCGTTCAACCAATGCTTCGGCGCCGGCAGTGCGCGCGGCTTCGGCGAGGACAACCTGTTCCTCACCGCCTGCTTAAAAAACAAGCTGCGCGTGGTGGCCGTGCCGTTGGCCTTGGCCGAGCTTACCGAGGAACGTGAGTCCACGTGGTTTAAGGGGTACGATGCCAAGTATCTCAATAACAAGGGGCTCTTGTTCCGTGCCGTTTCGCGCCGTTGGTATCCGCTGCTTTGCTTGCAGGATGCTCTGCGCCACCGCAGAAAATACAAGATGTCGTTCTTCGCCGCCTATCGCGCCATGATGAACGCAAAATACGAATGATGTTTCAGCACCACTGAGAAAGGGGGATCACGATGTACGTTTTGCTTATCGCACTCATTTATATCAGCAAGATCGTATTCAGTGCCATACCTCGCTTGTCCGAAAACAAGCGAAAGGCATGGTTTATCGCGGTCTCTTTTTTCTTTTTGTTTTTTCTTGTGGCCTTCCGCGACTCCTCGGTGGGTACCGATATTGAAAACTACTTGGAAAAATTCACACTCATTCGCGAACGGTCGTGGGGATACGTGCTCACGCATTTCTACACCGAACGCGTTGAGATCGGTTTTGCTTTACTCAACAAATTTTTAGGCCTGTTCACCCGTCAGCCGCAAACCATTATCGTGGCCAGCGCCGCCTTATTCTGTGCCGGCTCGGCCCGCTTTATCTACCGCTATATTGACGACGCGCTCACCGCCGTGATGCTGTTCACCTGCTGCGGTATCTATATGTACTCCTTTAACATCACACGGCAGATGATCGCGGTGGCGTTACTCATCAACGCGTGGGGATTGCTCACTGAAAAGCGCTATAAATGGAGCTTGGCGCTGTTTGCCGTGAGTATGCTGTTCCACGTAATGTCGTTCGTGTTCGTGCTTGCGTATATCTTCTACGCACTGCGTCACAACAAGCGCGCCGTTACCATCACCGTTTCGGTGGGCGCCTTCTTGGTGCTTTTGCACCGTCCGCTGCTGAAGTTGGCTTCACTGCTGACGGATAAATTCTCATATCTCGACAACACCAAGCAGCGCATTCACGCCGGCGGTATCTGGGGCGTGTGGATCATTGAGTTGTGTATCGTGGCGCTGTATCTCGCGTACTATTTCCTGAAGGACACGCCGTATTGGAGCCGTGTGCAAGGCCGCTTGCCGCATCGCGTTTCCACCATTTCGGCCACCACGTCGCTGTGCATCCCCATGTTTACGGCACTGTATATCGTGTTCTCCGTGATGGGTACAACGTTTAATAATCTGGATCGCTTCGGCGTGTATTTCCTGCCGTTCTGCATTCCGATGTTTATTGATTTCGGCAAGCGCGTGGCCGAGCAGAACAAGCTGCTTGGGCGCATTTATCTGTACGGCTTGCACGTTTGCTTCGTGCTGTATTTCGTGTTGTTTGCCACCACGCTGGATCATTACCGTTATGCCTTTATGTGGTAAGGAGTGTTTGTTATGTGTAAGATCTCGGTCGTTATGAGCACCTACAAAGAGCCGGAGCATTACCTGCGGCTCGCCATCGATTCGATCCTCCATCAAACGATGGCGGATTTTGAATTTATCATCGTGCTGGATAATCCCGAAAACACGATGATCGAATCGCTCATTTTGGAGTACGCTGCCAAGGATCCCCGTGTGGTATTCGTGAAAAACGAAAAGAATCTGGGGCTGGTAGGTGCGCTCAACCATGCGCTTCAGCACGTGCACGGCGAATACGTGGCCCGTATGGATGCCGACGATATCTCCGAGCCCGACCGCTTTGAGAAGGAGTTGCAAGCACTTTCCGAGCAAAAGCTGGATATCGTGGGAGCGCTTACCAAGCGTATCGACGAGGAAGGCAAGCCTCTGCCGGGTATCAGCACCCGTTATTATTCGCCCGAGGTGGTTATGGCGTCCCTTTCGGTGACCGACTGTGTCCCCCACCCCACGTGGCTGTTAAAGCGTGAGGTATATGAAAAGCTGAACGGCTACCGCCAAATCGACCGTTGCGAGGATTACGATTTCCTGCTGCGTGCCAAAAAGGCAGGCTACCGCATTGGCCTTTGCGATGCGTATCTGCTCAACTACCGCATCACGGGCACGGGCATTTCGCAATCGTCGTTGCTCGAACAACGGCTGACGGCCAAGTACATTGCCAAGCACTACGACCGCTTGGACGACGTGGAGATGAGCGAGATTCGTGCACGTGTTCACGAAAAGCTCAACCCCACCGTGCGTGCCAATTACAGCAAGGCGGACGCCTTGTTTATCAAGGCGCTTAACTCTCGTCGCAATCCGCTGAAGCTCGGCGGGCTGCTGCTCGCCTCGGTGCTCACGTCGCGCTATCAGGCGGCACGTATGTTGGATATGGCAAAGCTGCGTATGATCCGCAAAAGCAAGTAAGGAGAAGGCTATATGATTCCGAAGAAAATCCACTATTGTTGGTTTGGCGGCAATCCGCTGCCCGATATGGCAAAGCATTGTATTGAAAGCTGGAAAAAATACTGTCCCGACTACGAGATCATTGAGTGGAACGAGCAGAATTTCGATCTGGAATGCTGCGACTACGTTAAGGAAGCCTACGCGGCCAAAAAATGGGCCTTCGTGTCCGACGTAGCGCGCTTGTATGCGCTCGTTACGCAGGGCGGTATCTATATGGATACCGACGTAGAGGTGCTCAAACCGCTGGACGATATTCTCGCTTGTGAAGCGGTTTCGGGCTTTGAAGGGTTCGACCGCATCCCCACGGGGTTGATGGCGTGCGAAGCAGGGCAACCGATGTTTGAGGAGCTGCTGCGTGACTACGACGATGCCCATTTCGTCAATCCCGACGGCACGTACGATACCACCACCAATGTGACACGTATCACCAACGCGTGCTTAAAATACGGCTTGGTGCTCAATAATACGAAACAGACGGTGAACGGCTTTACGCTGTTCCCGAAGGATTATTTCTGCCCCAAGGATTGCGAAACCAAGGAACTGGTGATCACGGAAAATACCTACACCATTCACCATTTCGACGGTTCGTGGTACACGGCCGAGCAGCGCTGGTTCAGCGATGCCCGTCAGCGTTACCGCAAGGTGCTCCCCTATAAGCTGGCCAGCTACTTGGCTACCGTGCTGGGAGCGCTGAAATTCCGCGGCGTTGCGGGATTGTTTCATTTGAAAAATCGCAGTTAAGGAGGAAGCTACGTTGGAAAATCTTGTTTCCATTATTATGCCCACCTATAACTGCGCCGCTTTTATTGCCGAATCGGTGCAAACGGTGCAAAATCAAACCTATCCCCACTGGGAGCTGCTGATCGTGGACGACGCCTCCACCGACAACACGGCCGAGGTGCTGGCTCCGTTTTTGGAGGATAAACGCATTCGCTACGAATGCTTGGCACAAAACAGCGGTGCGGCCGTGGCGCGTTCGCGCGCACTCGAACTGGCTACCGGTGATTTCGTGGCATTCTTGGACAGCGACGATCTGTGGCATCCCGAAAAGCTGGAAAAGCAGCTTGCTTTTATGCAGGCGATGAACGAAAGCGGCAAGCCCTGCTACTTCACGGCAACGGCCTACACGCAGATTGATGACAACGGCAACAGCCTGCACAAGGCTCTGTATCCGCCGAAAAAATGCGGCTACTGGAAAATGCTGTTGTTGAGTGATCCCATCGGCAACTCCACCGTAATGTACGATCGCCGCCATTTCGGCGATCTCACCGTGCCACCCATTAAGAAGCGCAACGATTTTGCCTTGTGGCTTTCGGCGCTGCGCGGCGGTGATGTCTGCTACGGTATGAACGAGCATTTTATGCGCTACCGCGTGCGGAGCAATTCCCTTTCCGCCAACAAGCTGAAGCTTGCAAAATTCCATTGGCAGCTGTACCGCAAAATCGAAAAGCACAACGTTCTCGTTTCGGCGTTCGCGCTGTTCTGCTGGGCGTTTGTTAAAGGTACGGGCTTTGGGCTCAACCGCAAAAATCTGAAAGACGAATAAGGATAGCTATGCCGGATCTCTGTTTTGGAAATCCGGTTTTCCCATATAGGAGGTCAGTATGGAAAATCAACGGAACGTGGGTATCATGACGTGGTACGCCTACCGCAACTACGGTTCGGCTCTGCAGGCAAGCGCCCTGCACGAGGTGATCCGCCGTTTGGGCTACAACCCGTGTATGATCAATTACGCCCCCCGAGGTGACGCGGTGGTACTGCGCGACGCGGGGCTTTCCGATTATGCTCTGAAGGCACTTAAGCTGCTGAAAAATCGCGGTAAGCGTTCTTTTGTTTCTCCCGAACGCGAAGCGCTGTTTGCCGAGTTTTTGGCGCAGCGCATTCACGAAACCGAGCCGCGCAATACCTTCCCCGAACTGGCCGAGCTGAACGAAACGCTGGATGCATTCGTGTGCGGCAGCGACCAGATCTGGGCGCCCGTGTGCTTCGACGATAAGTATTTTCTCTCCTTTGTGGAGGATGACGAAAAGCGCGTGGCGTATGCCCCGAGTATCGGTCTTCCCGAAATTAAAAATGCGGCCATTCGCGAAAAGATGGCACACGAGCTTAAAAAGTTCACACATCTTTCGGTGCGCGAAACGCAGGGTGCCGAGCTGATTCGCAAGCTGACGGGGCAAGAAGCCACCGTGGTGCTGGATCCGACGCTGCTGCTGCAGGCCGAGCAATGGGACGAATTTGCCGATGTAGCAAACGCCCATACCATTGACGGTAAATACATTATTTGCTATTTTCTGGGTGACACCGCCCGTTATATTGAACACGTAAAGCACCTTTCGGAGCAATACGGAATGCCCGCGTATCTCATTCCCGTTACCAAGCAAACGTTTGATATTCCTGCCGTCCCGTTCGAGGTGGGGCCGCGCGAGTTCGTTTCGCTGATTCGCGGCGCTGCCCACGTGTGCACCGACTCGTTCCACGGTATGGCGTTTGCGGTAAACTATCAAACGCCGTTTACGGTGTTTAAGCGGTTTGCCGAAAACGATCCGCGCAACCAAAACAGCCGTATCGAAAGCCTGCTCACGCTGCTCAGCCTGGAGGATCGCTTGGTGGAGCCCACGGAGGGCTGTTTATCGAACCTACTGAACTTCTCGGCCTCGGCCGAAATGCTGGAGGCACTGCGCACCGACTCCGCCACCTATTTAATGAATGCGTTGCAGGCAGCGTGCGGCGAGCACGAGGAAAATCCCGAATACCGTATCACCTCGCTGTGCTGCGGCTGCGGTGCGTGTGCGGCCGTGTGCCCCACGGGAGCCATCACCATCGCGCGTGATGAGGAGGGCTTCGAGCAGTATCACATCGACAAAGAAAAATGCGTGCGCTGCGGCCGTTGCAAAACGGTGTGCCCGTTTAACAAGATCACGGCGGCACCGTTGCGCGAGGCGCAGGAGCTGTATTCGGCCAAGAGTACGTCTGCCGAGGTATTGAAAACATCGTCTTCCGGCGGCATCGGCTACGAGCTTGCCAAGTTCGGCTTGGAAAACGGCGCCTACGTGTGCGGCTGTACCTACGACAAGGCCGAAAACAAGGCGCGCCACATTGTGCTTGCTCCCCGTGAGCTCAACCGCTTGGGCGAGCTGCAGGGCTCGAAATATATTCAGAGCGTGAGTGCCGAGGCACTTTCCCGTATTCGTCGATTGCCAAAGGGCGAAAAGCTTATTTTCTTCGGTACGCCGTGTCAAACGGCAGGCTTGGACAAGCTGCTCACCGCTCTCAATCGCCGTGGCGATGCGATTCTCGTGGATCTGATCTGCCACGGCGTCCCCAGCGAGCATTTATGGAACAGCTTTCTCACCCAAGTGAACCGTCATTTTGAAACGGGACTACATCCCACGGTGCAGTTCCGCAGCAAGGAAATTGCGTGGCGCAAGCTGCTGATGACGGTAACGGGGATGGGCAACAGCTACAAGCAGCTGGAGGAAACCGACGATTTCTACGCCTTCTTCCGCCGCGGACTGTGCTATATGAATTCTTGCTCGGATTGCCCCTACCGCGAGCGTTCGGCTGCGGATATTCGCATTGGCGACTATTGGGGCCCCCGCTTTGCCGACGATACCGAGGGCGTTTCGATGGTGATCGCGTGCACCGAGCAGGGACGTGAATTTTTGGCGCTGCTGGAGGAAAACGGCGCGTGCAAGCTCACGAAGCAGGCGCTGGACGAATACTGGAGCGTGCAGTTCCCGTATAACCACGGTAAGCCCGTATTCCGCGAACAGCTGATTGCGGAATTAAAAAGCGGTAAGCAGCCGCTTGCGGCGCTGCGCAAGAAGTATTGCCGTTCGTACGATATTTCGGAACGCATTTCCAAAACCGTGCGCACGGTACGGGCGTTGCTGCAAAAAGGGGCTAAAAAATGAAAGAAAAATACGCCTATCTAACCAAGAATATTTTGCTGTTTGCACTTAACGGCTTTATTCCGAAAATTCTGTCGTTCATCCTCATTCCCATCTACACGGGGTATTTGTCCACGGGAGATTACGGCGTATCCGACCTGATTACCACCACGGTGC
>JAZQTE010000201.1:0-1721 GCA_045630505.1 Acutalibacteraceae bacterium
GGCTACGACCCGATTTGGATATGAAGGTGCTGAATAAGGAAGGTCAGGAGATCGACCTGAAGCAGACCTTTGAGGACGATGAGGATCTGACGCTCGTCACGGTGGCAGACGCCGATGAAGAAGCGTTCAGCACCGTAGCCAACGAGAATGAGCTCGACGGCTACACGATGGAAGAACCCGAAGAAGATTCGTTTGGATTCGATTTCAGTCTCGCCGGTGACGATGACTACGACGAATCCGATGACCAGTAAGAGAGGGGGCAGAACACTATGATGGAATTTAACGTTTTTGATTCGATCAAGATCGGTTTGGCTTCCCCCGATCAGATCCGCAGTTGGTCTTACGGTGAAGTGAAGAAGCCCGAAACGATCAACTACCGCACTCTCAAGCCGGAACGTGACGGTTTGTTCTGCGAGCGCATTTTCGGGCCTACGAAGGACTGGGAATGCCATTGCGGCAAATACAAGCGTATCCGCTACAAGGGTAAGATCTGCGACCGCTGCGGCGTAGAGGTTACCCGCGCCAAGGTGCGCCGCGAACGTATGGGGCACATTGAACTGGCTGCTCCCGTTTCGCACATTTGGTATTTCAAGGGCATCCCCTCCCGTATGGGCTTGCTGCTTGATATCCCGCCCCGTCAGCTGGAAAACGTGCTGTACTTCGCTTCGTATATCGTAGCGGATCCCGGCACCACGCCGCTGATGGCCAAGCAGGTGCTGAGCGAGAAAGATTACCGCGATATGCGCGAGAAGTATGAAGACGATTTCGACGCCGGTATGGGTGCCGAATATATCCAGAAGCTGCTCGCCGCCATCGACCTCGACAAAATGGCCGATGAACTGAAGGAAGAGCTGGAAGGCGCTTCCGGCCAGAAACGCGCTCGCTTGCTCAAGCGCTTGGAAGTGGTGGAATCCTTCCGTTTGTCGGGCAACCGCCCCGAGTGGATGATTATGGACGTTATCCCCGTCATTCCGCCGGATATTCGCCCGATGGTTCAGCTGGACGGCGGCCGTTTCGCCACGTCCGACCTGAACGACCTGTATCGCCGCGTTATCAACCGTAACAACCGCTTGCGCAAGCTGCTTGAGCTCGGCGCGCCCGATATCATCGTGCGTAACGAAAAGCGTATGCTGCAGGAAGCCGTTGACGCGTTGATCGATAACGGCCGCCGCGGCCGTCCCGTAACCGGTCCGAACAACCGCTCGCTGAAATCGTTGTCGGATATGCTTAAGGGTAAGCAAGGCCGCTTCCGTCAGAACCTGCTGGGTAAGCGTGTTGACTATTCCGGCCGTTCGGTTATCGTTGTCGGCCCCGAGCTGAAAATGTATCAGTGCGGTCTGCCGAAGGAAATGGCGTTGGAGCTGTTTAAGCCCTTTGTTATGAAGCGCTTGGTGGAAACGGGTGCTGCCGGCAACATTAAGTCGGCCCGTAAGATGGTTGACCGTGTGCGTCCCGAGGTGTGGGATGCGCTGGAAATCGTTATTAAGGACCACCCCGTTATGCTCAACCGCGCCCCCACCCTGCACCGCTTGGGTATTCAAGCGCTTGAACCCGTGCTGGTGGGAGGCCGTGCGATCAAGCTGCATCCGCTGGCTTGTACCGCCTTTAACGCCGACTTTGACGGTGACCAAATGGCTGTACACGTACCGTTGTCTGCCGAAGCGCAGGCCGAAGCCCGCTTCTTGATGCTGGCTGCCGGTAACCTGCTCAAGCCCTCCGAC